>NZ_VULP01000022.1:0-50031 GCF_009697165.1 Anaerobutyricum soehngenii
AGAGCATTGTTTTGGTGTGCCGTCAAGGGTGGCGTACGCTGCCGAAAGCTAACATATCTGCAATTTTCAAGGTTCCGATGGAGCCTTTTTTTCAGCTCCATTTTTTCATAGGCTACTTTACACTACCCAAAAATACCAGCGATATAATATCATACCACTGGTACTTATCTTGCTTCTACAATTTGCATTCAAAATTAGAACAACTTATAGAAGATTTCATCTCTACATTTTTCTTTAATCGACAAGGTCTTTTAACCCCCATCTTATATTTCCATCGTCCAGCTGTAGATGGTGCAATCATTTCACAAGTCGGGTCATACCAATACTTGCAAAAAGCACATTTTTTCATTGATGGATTTCCCAGTGTCGCTGTTCCCCATCCTATCATCTAAAAATCCCTTCTTTCTAAAAAAGCACTTTCAGCTTTCTCTATTTTTTACCCATCTATGAGGTTTGCCGTTATTTCTCGGACATCTACCAGGCATTGGTCTACCTGTCCTTGCACTCCTTCCTGTTTTCGTTCCACAAACTGTACACATCCATTCAATCCATCTTGCCATTCCTATATCCTCCTTATTCGTAAAAATGTAAAATCAACAGTATATAATATCTCTATCAAAGCGATAACATAAACCGTTACTTTTGAATTGTTTATTACTTCCAGAAGCCGCACACAACCCTTGTGTAACTTCCATTTTCCCTTTTCCTGTAATTAGACTGACATCTGCTTTCTTTCCAAGCCAATACTTACAAAAAACACATAAATTATCTTCTCTGGAATCTACTCTCATAGAAAACCTCTCCTACAGGAAATGCATTACTGCTACGGTACCGACAATAATCAATATCCACAGAAAAATATATCTTCTTCTCATAGAATCCATTTTCCTTCGAATATCTGCACAGGCTGCTCTGTCCTTTTTAGGACGGTCTGATTTCGCCCAATCTAAGCGTTCTTTTGTATATTCAAGTCCTTCCTGCCCCTGTCTGAGAGCCTGACTGCCTTTATCCAAGGTATCAGCTACCGCAGAGGTTCCTTCCAATAAATCTTCTAATAAACCCATGTTTCTTTTCCTCCCAGATTTGATTAATGAAATTTAATCGCCAGAATCACTCCACAAATAACAAGTTCAATTAAAGTGATAACTCTATAAATCCGGCGTTGAAACTTATAATCTTTCTCTAAGTTTTCTACGGAACCATATCCAATCGCAAAATCTAAAGCACTTTTTAAGTCCGAATTCATATCTATTGCTTCCTTTCATCTATTATACTTCACATTATACACCTTTTACTTCTATATGCAAGAACTATTAATTCTATCTAATTATTATTTTTTTAATTTTATGGATATATTACTTCTATATTACACCTTGCATTAATTCATTTTCTCTATTCTATCAAGTCGATATAATAGTTATATAAATTTCAAAAAGAAACGGAGGATGAGAGAATGGAAAATTTAAACAAGTTAATAGGTGAGAGAATCGCTAAACTTCGTAAAGAAAATCATATGACTCAGGCAATGCTTGCAGAAAAATTAAATATTTCCGTCAGACATTGTAGTGCGATTGAATGTGGTACTGCTCGCTTATCTATTGAAAAGCTTATTGAAGTTTCCGATTTATTCCATGTCACCCTTGACTATCTTATTCTTGGTCGCCGTTCTTCCAATAAATATATTGACTTATTCCCTGATTCTTTAATTCAGTCTTTACAGTCAGGAACAGATGCAGAATTAGATTTATTTAAGCAATATATACAGATGTTCCATAAAATCTACTCTTCAAAAAAAGATTCTAAATAAAAAAACAGGAAGAAACATCATGCTTCTTCCTGTTTTTATTATATGCCTAACCTGCTATCTCTGCCTCTTCCTTTTCTCCATAATAATATACATTATTTGAAAGAAGGTATTCCGCTGGCAGTTCTTTATTAGATTCAATAATTGCTTTTTTCATCTCCTCCACTTCATCTGCCTGGCTTTCGGGAACTATCATTAACTCAAAAATTGAAACAGGCAGCATATAAAATGACTCTCCAATCTTTTTCTTTGCTTCATCTAAGACACTCTTTTGTAATAAGGCTAATGCTCCTTGATTTTTCTGCAAAACATCTTCCAAAGTCATAAGTGAATTTTCTTCCTCTGTCACGATCAGCATCAAAAACAGGCTTTCTTTTCCCATGTTTTCTAAAACCTGTTTCCATATTACTTCCGGCTCTACCGACCAGATTTTAAAAATATCCTTTGTTACCGCAGTCCCTCGATGCGACGGAGCCTCTTTGTAATCTGGCTGTGTATCTATGTAATACACGACCGCTAAATCAAGAAATGGAACATAGTATTTATGCTCCAAGTACTGCTCGTTCCATTCTTTGTTCACCATCTCTACATAGAGCCGGTCTTTAATCCGCTCATAACTCCATATATCCTGCTGACTTAATAACGAAATGTTCCCCGCTGTCCTGCGGTACTCTTTTAAAACCTGCTCGCTAATCTCCTGCACACTGATTCCTGCCTGAAAATCTTCATAGCACCTGTCTAAAGAAACAACAGGCGATAACTCCTCTTCCAGCTTTTCAATAACCAATCCTTCATAAGATACACCGTTATTCTTCCAGACACGCTTCTGTTTCATTTCAAATTCTTTACCTAACTGACACGATAATTCATAGAATAGCTCTTCAATAAACTTGTTTTTCTCCATGACAATCTCCTTTCTTATGCTGCTCTTGTATCTGTATTCTTTAACGCACTCATTATCTTCTTATAATCCCTCTCTGTTAAATTCGCCAAAGATACATGAAAGCGTTCTACAATCTGCTGTTCTGTCACACCTGTACGTTTCATTTCATCATACAGTTTTCCCATACGGTAATCGGAAAGCTGGTTTTTATTTGCCGTTTGAGAAGCCTGTTTAGAAACTTTATTCCCCATGTTAAACTGACATACAATCTCATTCTTTTGATTGCGGATTTCCAGACTTTTAATGACTTTCCCATTTTCATCATAGGAAATGTATGACACATTAAAAGAATCTCTTACTTTTAACTTTCCATTGCTCTCTGCAATACTTACTTTGTCTGACGGAATCCAGATAAACGGGGCAGTATAAAGTTCCCTGCCTATGCCGATATTAAAACAGGCACGTTTAAAAGAATCTGATGCTGCTCCTTTTACTGCTTCTGTGTAAGACTCTACTCCTACATCCTGTTTATAAATCCATTCTCCATTCTCGTCTTTGATGCTAACCGTACAGAATAATGCCCCGTTTATCAGTTCATGTTTCCGTTGCCAACCCGCGATTCCGAATGTTTCATCTAATATATTCATATCACAACGTGCATCTTTGTACAGCAATAATGATATACCGTTTTTCCTAACAACACCTACACGAACTTCAATCTCATCTGCTCTTAATTCCCGAATCTTCTTCATTTTATACCTCCAAAAAAGAGAGAATACCATTATAGATACCCTCTCACTATATTTTTATTATTATGCTACTGAAAACTTACGATAGCTTACTTCCTTTTTACAGGCATCGTAAATCTCTTTGTGTTCTTTTTTGAGTTTATTAGAATCAATTCTAGTCTGAACTATTGGTTTCCACTTTATGATGTGTCCTCCTACTCTGCCTGCTTCATTTTCTGCTAATGCAGATTTCAACTGATTCTCAATAAGCTGTTTCTGCTCTGTTAATGAATCTAACTCTACTTTTATCTGCTCATATTTTTCGATGGCTGAAAGCATCTGCTCATCCAAATCAATGATAGAACCAACCTTTGGATTACTATATTTTGCTCCCAAATAAAGACTTGTGGCTTTAGATGCATCCACATCCGGTTCTTCCCCAGTCTTAACACAATGCCAGAAGTGGGATTCCATGCTTACCAGCATCTTGATAAGCTGTTCATCCCGGTATACTTCCGTCCAATAGAATTTATTTCCGCCGACCAGAACCGCAATATACGCTTTCTGAAAACCTGTAACTGCCAGATAGTGCTGAACCTGTAACTGATAGGCTTTAGGAATCTCTCCATTCTTCCAGTCATTATTTTTAAATTCAATAGCGGTCTTTGCTTCAAAAATAGAATAAGTGCCGTCAAACTCACTGACGACACCATCTAAATCTGCAATCATAAAAGGATATTCTTTGCTTCTAAGAATGGAATTTTTCTTTCTTACCATTAAGCCTGTACGCTGGATGAACTCCTTTCTTACGACATCTTCAAGAACCTTACCGAAATGCGTTACTTCGGATTCTTCTTCCCTTACTGGAATCTCCCCACGTTTCTCCTGCCATAACTCAAAGATGCTGCGGTAAGGATTACATCCGGCAATGATACCTGCATCACTGCCGCCGATTCCAAGCGTTCTTATTTTCAGCCATTCTTCTGTTGATAAATTTTTCGTGGAACACACAATATCATAATTCATTTTTAACCGCCCCTTCCTTTATGCTGCAATGGTAATACCGTTTTCTTTATCGTAATGATATACGCTATAACTTAAAATATCCTTTTCGGATACAACGGTTTCATTAACATCTCGAACCATTTCTTTCAGTTCATCGACTCCGCCTTCCAGTTCACTTGCTCTTACAAGAAGAACCTCATTTACGGAAGATGGAAGGATATATAAATCATCTTCTAATGCCTCGGCAATGGCTCCAACTACTTCTGGACTCATAAGATAGAAGGCACCATCCACTTCCTTTTGATTGGTAAGGATGTATGTTGTTACTTCATCTTCTCCAAATAGAAGCTTTCCGCCAATACTCATTTCTACATATTGCCCTAAATTCATTAATTTAGGTGGGAAGAGTCTTAATGTATTTGCCAATGCCGCAGCATAAATTTCTTCTTCGGTCATACCTAAGATTTCAGCAGCCCCTTTTGATAATGCCATTGAAGACATTCCTTCTTTATCCATTTTCAGAACAACTCTTACGACTGCGGAAAGATCTAAAAATTCTTTTGATATGGACTGCTCAACTAATGACTCATTTCTTTCTGTATTAACCAGCTTTACAAATAAACTCTTTTTTGCAATTTTCTTTAATACTTTCTGTTCTAATGTTTTCATTATCTTTCCTCACCTTTCTTTTCTTCTGTTTTCTCTGACTTGTTCCATAACTGCTTTAAGTATTCAAATAAATCGGCTACCCCTAATAACTTTTCTAAGAGTACTGGGTCAAATTTCTTTAAAATGATACAGAAAATCTCATAGACCGGATGTCCTGTATCTCCAGTATCACAGTCTGTTGTACTGGATACAAAGCTGTTTGATTGTCTGTACTTTTTCATCTCTGAAAGAATTTTCCCTTCAACTACATCTTTTACTGGATTCAACTGTATCCCCTCCTTTATGCCGATAACACCATCTGATATGTCTTATCTAAGACTGGCAGACCGTCAATCGTTTTCCTGAATAAATTCTCATTATAGTTCTTTGTCTGACGTAATGGTTTACCATGATAAGCCATATCGGATACCGCATTAATAAAGCGATACCCATTCTTTCCTACTCCCTGCAGATCAGGTGCATCAAAATAGCACATCTTTAAAGTTTCCTGCTGTTTCAGATTATTTTTCTTCTGCATCTCGCTTAAATCCTCACTTACCGGATACAGAGAATCAATCATAGCAAGTACTTTCTTATCCGTAAGCTTCTTCGCCTGTAATTCATTAATAGACCGTCCTAATTGTGACATATAGGCATTGGCAAGCTGTAATGTCTCTCTTGCTTCATCCATGCGACTCATTACATTGCCCGTATGTCTGGCGGACCATACACGACTTGCGCCTTTTAATGCCAGATTAAGTGTATTCTGGCATACAACACGCACAGGTGTCATAGCGACACGAATTGCACCTGAACCATCATGAGAGTTGCAGAACACTAGATATGGTTCAATAGCATCTCCAGAGATAATGTATTTCTCTGGAAGTTTTGCAAGCATCCAGACGATTTTCCCTCCGGCAAGACTTCCGGCAGTTTCGTACTTTACCCCTTCTCCCAACAATCCATCTGTAAAAGCGAAAGCTTCTTCATTCTGGACAATCTTATATCTGTCACCCACGATTCCTAATACACTACGGTCAATATCTCGGATATTGGCTTTATATCCTGGAATTCTTTCTCCTGATGCCGCATATACATCGGTCTGCTCTACTTTCCAGTCGAGTCCTGCCTGAATCAATGCTTCTTTAGACCCTAGTACTTCTTCTACTCTGACTCCTAATCCATGCCAGGGTGCCGTTCTTGTATAAAACATACTTTCTACATTTGCTGCCATCTTATTTTCCTCCTTTTCTTCCTGTAATGATAATAATGATAGTTACGATTGATTTAATAATTCCCATTGGATATATCCTCCTTATGGTGATGGAATGTTACTCTTGTTACAGGAAGATGGTGTATCATTATGATTTGAGAATTTACGGTAGAAAGTTAAATAATTAAAATCCAACTTTAATGGAGTTGCTATAGAAAATAAAAAAAGTCAAGAAAAGGGAAGGATGAATCAATCCTCATCCTTCCCTGTAACGTAATTGAAAATATAAAATCAAAATTTTTACAATTTTATTGTTACCTATTTGATTTCTATAGATAAACTTAAAACGAAATGATTGGGGAAAGTGTAATTTACTTGCCCTCTTAATTACCATCTTTTTGTTAACCTTTTTAAGACTTTCTTAACTGCTTGCCTATATATTCTTCAGATTATTTTCATTTTTCTATCACAGACTATTCACAATTTTTCAGTATGATAAAAACATCAAAAAGGTAATAACTTATTTTTCGATAGATTTTTTCATATTTTTTCTCTCTTAGAACCGTTTAGCAAACGGTTCTTCCTTTGTTTAATATAAGAAATATTCTCCTTGTCTATGCCAATTCTACTCCACAATCATTTTCATTTCCTCTAATTCTTCTAATGTTGCTTCATTAATCAACTTATATATCAGCTTTCTTATGTTATCGTCTGTTGAACCCGCCATGATAATTTTAATTGCATAATCTGTATAAGAAAATTTTGCCTTGAAAACTCTTGCATAATTCTTTGCTGATTTCTTAAATCCAGATACCTCAAGAAACCCTTTCTTTAATAGGGCATTGATTAGCAAATGAGCAGAGGATTTACGCCATGATCTGTCTGGCGAGGCATCTACAATCTCTGAACATGTGAACCCTTCTTCCTTCTCCCAAAATTTATCCATAATTTCTTTTTCACTTCTCGTAAGTCTCAAGTTTTGTTTCATTATATTATCTTCTCCTAAATTATTTGTATTGATTTTACCACTTTTTGCTATATTTGTCATTACTTTTTTAACAAATTCCGTCTTTTATTTCTCTTTTATATTTATAATACGTCCCTCTTGCAATTCCAATAAGCTGTATGCACTCTTTGTCACTCAGCATCCCCTCAAAATCTCTGCTATATTTCTGAATCTTTTCCTTACATTCGATAGATTTCTTTGTAATAAGCTTTGTTCCCGATGCTAAACCTATCTGTTTTCCATTTATCCGGGCTGTCTCAATTCCTTCCTTTGTTCTTTGCCGCAAATCCGTAACTTCCTTTTGTGACTGTAAGAACGCTAGTCTTATCTGTTCCTTTGCTAGTGACAGCAGATACTTATTGACACCTTCCAAAATGTAATCCACATTCGTCCCTGTAAGCGGAATCCCGTTATTTATAGCAGACTTATATGTTATCGTGTCAATATGATGCTCTTTTAAGAAGATAAGCTCTATCCCTTTCTCATATAAATCTTGATATACTTGAAACCCTTCCTCCGCATCACGACTCATTCTTGATACTGAATCAAAGACTATGGTATCCCCCACCTTTAATTGCTTTATCAGTTTATTTAATTCCTTTCTACCTTGAAACTTTGTTCCTGTGTACACTTCTTTTATAATGACCGCTTCGGGATACTCTTTCTGAATATTCCGAATCTGTCTATCCATGTTTTGTTTCTTAGTTGAAATTCGCACATACCCATAAATCTTTCCCATAATTCTTTTCCTTTCCATATCACAAAAAACGACCGTTAGATTTGACACTCATTTTTATATGACTTATCAAACCTAACGGTCTACTTTTGACACTATTTCGTTATAGGTTTCTTTTGATACTACTACCCTATTCTATTTCTTACAGAAAAACGTCAGCAATTTCTTTTTTCGTCAGATTATCTTCATTCTTTGCTCACAACCTGTTCACAAATTTCCAGTATCATAAAACCATCAAAAACAACAACAGATTTTTGATAGATTTTTTTCATACTTTCCTCTCTTTTGAAGCCGGCTTTATGTCGGTTTCTTTTTTAATCTATCATCCTGATACGCTCCTGCAATCCCCCTTTCTTTTTACCACAATGAAAAAAGTCTCATGCATAAATGCATGATGTAAGATTATAATGTATACAAGCTTATAATATATCATTGAATTTATTTACTTTCGCTAAAAAGAGGATATTTCCTATGTTCCAATGACACCTCAGATGTATCCCAAGTCTGACAGTATTATAATATACCCTTAATATTTTTAAATTTATCTATTACGCCATTGGAATTTATTTACATTTTATTGGAATTAAGTATAGCATATTAAAGATAATTATGTTAACATAGACTTACACAATATCCGTATATCGGAGGTGATTATAATTCTAAAGCAAACAAATATTGCACATACTATTGATTTAACCGCAGACAGAGCCAAGTACGATGAATGTGCAAAAAAACTATTAACTTATAATGCCGTTATTGCATGGATACTAAAATCCTGTACAAAAGAATTCTCGCAATATAGTGTTCAATTTATATGCGATAACTGCTTAACAGGAGACATTGAAATATCACAACGCTCTGTACATCAAGATTACCTCGATAAAAACACTCGATTAAATGGCAACCAACGAATTGACGGACTTAACACCGAAGCAAACTCTATCAAAGAACAGACTGTATACTATGATATTCGTTTCAAAGCCTGTCTACCAGACAGTGATGAGCCTGTACAACTCATTATAAATCTTGAAATCCAATTAAATGATACACCGGGTTATCCATTAGTAACACGAGGATTTTATTATTGTGCCCGAATGATTTCTGAACAATACGGAACAGTGTTTACTGATGAACATTATGAGAAAATTCAAAAAGTATATAGTATATGGATATGTCCTGACCCGGCAAAGAAGCGGAAAAATGGTATTTTTAAATATCATACTGTCGAAGATACCATACATGGCACTCCCTACACTTCCCCTGAAAGTTATGATTTAATGGAAGTTGTTATTTTAAATCTTGGTGATGCTGATAAAGAAAGTGATTTGGAGATTCTTGATTTACTAAATGTACTCTTCTCACCCTCTACATCTCCAGAAGAAAAAAAGCAGCGTCTAAACGATGATTTTCATATTGCAATGACAGAAGAATTTGAAAGCGAGGTGCAAAATATGTGTAATCTTAGTAATGGTCTTGTAGCGTTAGGCGAAGATAAAAAAAGCTATTCCCTTGCTCAGATGATGATTGAAAATGAAGAACCTTTAGACAAAATTATTTTATATACAGGCTATTCTGTTGAAAAGTTAAAAGACATCGCCAACACAATGGGAAAATTATTACCAGAAAAATAATCACAAAAACTCCTCGGTCATATTTTCCGGGGAGTTTTTGTGATTTACTTTCTTTTGAAGCCGGCTTTATGTCGGTTTCTTTTTTATCTATTAGATTGAAACGGATTACTCAAACTCTATAATTTCCTGTACCTCCTCAACTTCCATATCCAATATATCGCCTATCTGCTCTACTTCATATCCTTTTCTATACATCTTAATTATAAATTTTGCAACACCTTTCGCAATGCCATTTTCCGTTCCTTCTGCATATGCCTCTTCTTTTATTCCCTGACTCAAATTACACATATCGTTCACATCCTCTTTTTAAGGCAACTTCTTTACTAAAATCCACCATCCTGATACGCTCTTGCAATCACATATGACGGTTCATAAAAAGCACTGCAATTATAATTATCAATCACATCACAAATTGAATCATTATACACACGAATAATTCCATCCACCAAATCTTCCTTTGTGGAAAGGGTATCTGCAATCAATCTCTGATATACTTCTCCCATATCTAACGGCGTTGGAATAATTGTTGCTAACTCCGGGTCAACCTTTGTAATATCAAAATCTCCCTCTTTAAGTTCATAATCTCTAATCCAATCGTCTTCTACTTTTTCTGGATTTTCACAATGTAGGACATTGGCACAACTGAGTAAATGATATAATTCGTCTCTACCTATGGCATTGACCACATAGCTGTTTTTTTGCTTAATATGCCGGGCTACCCGCTCAATCATATAGCAAATAAAATATAAATCATTCATAGTTATCTTTTCTTCTGGGAAATATTTATTTTTCATAATGTATCACTCCCTTCAAAAACAAGAGTTTTCAATGCCCTCTCTGTACAAAATACTATTTGATGAGTAGGATAATTAAATTTAACCAACTCCCAAAAAGCTGCCCTAGATACCCGTCCTGCAATAAATCCTTCTACAAAATTCCAAATCTGGTCATCTGCCATTGGTCCTTCCACAATATCATAATCATGTTCTATTCCTCGTCTACAGGATACAACAAAATCCAGCCATTCATCAGACATTTCTGGAAAACTCAGAATTTTCTGATTCTTATCTGATATATATTTATAATAATTTACCACTGTTTTCCCTCTTCGTGTCATTGCCCATCGCTTAGCTTGTCTCTTCATATTTGTACAATAAAATCCATAACCAAAATCTTTATAGAACCCATTTTGAAGGATACGTGGCTTGGATACTTCCACATTACTACCATGATAAATGATTTGTTCCATATATATTTTTCCTTTCTTTTTTATACATAAATGCTTTTTCTGCACCAAATACTATTTATTTTTTATTATATCCCAACTTTGATATGTAAAGCAATATTCCTCAACTCTTTTCCTATCTACCACAAACTCTTTTCTATAATATTTGCAAGATCTATGTCACCTTTCCACTGATAAATACCGACTACACTTTCCTATGTAAAAATGCCTGCATTACCGCACTTTTCAACCATGAATGAACAGTGGTTCCGATACCACTCCGTATATACTCTGTTTAACGTAAATGACATAATCGCCAATATATTTGCTTTCAATGTTTCTTTTGGCCAGGTAGAATAAATTTCGCAGGAAGCGACATTTTTAATATAATCTTTATATAGTACATAATAATTCTTTGCCGTATTATCAGAAACGGCTCCATCATGTACTATAACATACTCCGGGATTACCACTCTGCTCAATACAACCTCTCCTGTTGCCTGAATATCCTTAACCTCGCTCTCTGCGATTTTTGGAGGATAATCACCATATAATGTGTGCGGTCCGATTGCAAGGACTTCATACGAAGCCATTTCGGTAATTGTCGGTTCCAAAGAGAGATTCTGCAAAGCAAGCTGCCCAGAAAGCATCTGACTCCCTGAAACCTCTACCGGTTCAAATCCCGGAGCTGTTATTTTTAAATTATACTCTGAGTATGGCTGATTCAATCCTGGTTCCATTGAATATTCTAAAGGAGGGGTCTCTAACTCAATCACTTCTGTCTGTCCCGACACATCTGTTTTTAATATTTCTAATATTTTATCCGGTTCCCCTGCAGAAGAAATCTCCACTGCAGCATCCGTAATCGGGCGTTTCCCCCGGTTAGAAACAAGAGATACCTGTAAGGTTCCTACATCTGGCATAATGATACACCTGCGTTTTTTATTATAATATTCTGCAGGCACAATGCTGTGACAAACTGACGAGACGGACTATTGTTATTATGATTATTATTTAATCTTATTAATTGTTTTTACCTTACTCCATTTCGAATAATATCTGTTAAAAAAGAACTGTTTATAGCTTCGAATTCTTACATAGTAACGCTTTTTCCTTTTTAACTTTTTAATTTGAGCAGATGTTACATTTTTCTTTATTAACACTGTCTTTTTATTCTTCTTAAAATTCTTCTTTGTAGAACATTGAATCTGATAACCGTCTACCTGGGCACGTTTAGACCATTTTACTCGAAGCTGTCCTTTCTTTTTACTCTGCACTTTTTTTATTGTAGGTGCATATAATCTGATATAATAATAAGTATATTTAATATAGTTATATCTATAATATGGAGGTTGAGACGGCAGTACATTTTCCTTATCTTTATCGGTTGGTATGTTTTCTCCTTTTGATCCTGAATCAGAAGGTTTTTCTTTTACAATAACTTCTATTTCCTTCTGGCATGATTTATAATTCTGCTTTCCGTTTTCATCGCTTCCGTCTGCAGTTATATAAATCACTGTTCTTCCTTCACGAAGTCCTTTTATATTTCCTTTGTCAGAATCTACCGAAACAATCTCTGGATCTTTTGAAGAAAATTCTACTTTTCCTATCGCATTTTCCAGTCGAATCGTTTCTGTATCTCCAACATATAAATCATATTTTTGTTTCTTTAACTCAAAGTTCTGTTCTGCTTTTTCAATAGAAAAGTGCTTTTCTACCTGCCCTTCATAATTTCCGAGTCCCGTAATCGTAACGTTACCTTCTCCTGCATCTATATTATCAGAATATGAAATCTTATAATCTTTAGACAAAGTCAGTTTCTGTGAAGATTCATCTTTCACAATAACTTCTGGTTTCTTTTCTTTTCCATCATAAATATATTTTCTAACAAGCTCAAAACTAATCTGACAAGAGTTAATATTCTTTTTCACTGGTTTCGTATCTATATTTATGGTGTTATCCTGGTTATCTGTAAAAGTTACTGAATTTGTTTTCTGTTGTATGGATTGTTCTTTTTTATCAGTATCCTTATATGTTTCGACTTTTAAATCGCTACAATTTTTATCCGAAGTAAACTGTACCTTGTCGTTATCACTGTTTAAACATACGTCTGCTTCCGCTGTACCGGAAATACTAATCAAATCACTATTTTCTAAATCTGTGCCTCTTGTCACTTCAAAAGTAAAAAGATTACTTCCTTTTAACTCAACACCTTTAGTTTTACTTAACGTAACACTTTTAGCCCCATCAGACTTTGCAGCATAGTAATGACCATCAATCTCCGCTCCAAGATAAAATCTATCCTTAATATCTGATACTGAAAAACTATCACTTGGATCAACAGTAATATATATTTCTGTATTCTGACTTCCTACCATTCTATAATCATACACTTTCATTGTACCGGTAAAAGTATTGTCTTTATAAATTAATGTTTGTCCATTTGCATTCATCATAGTAAATGGCTTATCAGCATATACGTGCAATGTAATCGCATTAGATGGAATTGTAGTTCCGGCAGAGCCAACCATATGATCAATACCAGGGATAGGGGTAGGAGTTAGAATAAGATCATCTACGGTTAATCCAAGGTTATAATAATCTTTTGTACTGATGTCATTTCCACTCACATAGTCTAATTGTGTATAACAATTCTCAAGTCTTATTCCATCTCTAATCGCATCGTTTGTATATGTAAATGAAGTATAATCATCTGATACATACATGTAATAATATCCTGACCTATTATTGCAATCATATATCTTGAGACGATGTTCCTTCTTTCCATCACGATCAAAGTCTCCATATTCATATCCACAAAGAATCACTGCATGACCAGTATTTTCTTTGTTATCATCTATATAGTAATAATCGAATATAGAAAGGGATTCTTTTTCCTGATCCAGTTTTGCCTGTGAAACAAATGACTCTAAAAATGTTTTTAAAGAAGTCGATTTAGAATTCTTTTGTGTCTTTATTGTTGGCGAGAAAGCCTTCAAATACTGTGTAAGCTGATAATAATTTATAATATTTAATAACTTAGAATCAGCCCTCGGATTATTTAAAAAATAAAAATCTTTGTTGTATCCGAGCACCCTTCTCTTATTTTGAATAATAGCTGTCTCTATACCAAAGCAGGATCCCTCCCATTTTTCTTTCATTTGTTTTTTTAAACGCTCTTTTTCTGCCTTTTTTTCGCATTTGCAAGTAATTTATCTGCGTAATCTGTTGAATAATCTGCAGTAAAATTATCTGAATCATGACCAAAACTATTATTGTGTGTTTTTAATATAAAGTATTCATGTTGTTTCCAAACGATTTTTCCTCCATACTGATAATTCTCTGGATATCTTTTTATACTATCCCAAGAAGAATCTGCTTCCGTAGGATAATATCCTTCTGTACTTACCCCATTGAAAGCATCTGATGAAATCGTTGGCAGTGATCCTTTAAATTCAACTTTCTTTAAAGAAGTACACTGATCAAAGGCTTTTCCCCCAATTGATGTGATTTTGTTAGGAATTTCAATCTTCGATAAATTCGAGATATTAGAAAAAGCATTCTGCCCAATATTTTCCACACTAGAATCTATTGATACCTTTTTTATAATATTGCGATAATTGTACCATGGACATGTCATTGGATCTGTCCAATCGTTCATTTTCCCTCTTCCATTGATTCTCAAAAGATCAGTCTGTAATTCCCAGGTCACACCATTACCACAAGTACCACTTTTAGCCTCCGGATCATCTTCTGCTTTTCCTGACCATACTTTCCATGTAATAAATCCTCCAAATTGATGACTAGTAGGAGTTAAGATAATTGGATTCCATGTAGAATCACTATAAGGATAATAAGCTGTTGCAGAAACTTTATTAAATGCATACGATTCTATCGTAGGGTACTCCCCGCTAAATGTAAATCTCTTTAACTGTTTACATCCATAAAATGCTTTTGACTGTATCACAGCAAGGCGTTTGGGGAAATCTACCTTTTCTAGCTTACTACAATTTTTAAATGCTGCCTCTCCAATCTTGAAAAGTGAAGAACCTAATGTAACTTCTTTTACTTCCGTACAGTTTGCAAATGCATATTCGCCTATGAACTGTACAGAGGATTCAAAAACTATTTTTTGGATATCTTCCTTGACATAATCCCACGGAGCAGGAACACTTTCTGAATAGGTATACATATAACCTGTTCCTGAAATGGTAAGAACGTGATTTTCTGACAGCTTCCATGTAAGATTCTTTCCACAACTACCGGATGTACTATTGGGTTTGTAATCCTTCGTATCTACCGGATACTTATTCGTAAAATCATATCCTTTATACTCTGCATCCGGAGTATGATCTGGAAAATTATTCTGACCCTTTAAAAAATAAGTCCTCGTCCCTTGTTCTGCATCCCATGTTGCATCCACATAATAATAGTAATTATCTAGTTTTACAATATTCCATCCATGACTTCGATTAATTCCATATCCTCCAATAATCCTACAATCAATTCCTTCCTGTAAAGCCATACGGTAAAAAAGCACAGAATATCCCTGACAATTTGCTTTTCCCTTAAATATCGCCCCATAAGCAGTTCTTTTCAATCCATAACTATTATCTGCATCATTTTCATAATCATAGGCGACATGATTACAAATATAATTATATATAGCCACTACTTTCTCATAATTACTTCTGCCATCAAGATTTAATTCTTTCATAATCTCTACTAATTTCTTTTGCAGCTCTAATTCCTGATTCTCTGTTATATAATATGTGAAGTTATATGTTATTACCAAACCCTGACTTGTAGTTTTTCCAGAAATATTTACAGATGCTATAGCTCCCCAGCGCAAATAATCTCCCTGATCTGATATACCGGTATGCTTTAATGCACTATTATATATCTGCTCTGCCAGTTTAGTAAACTTATCATTATCAAACGATGCTGAATCTGCCTTATAATATACCGTGCACTCAGCCTGACGATTTATTATCTGCGTACGAAGTCTATCTGCTGCCAAAGTAACTGTACTTGCATAGTCTGCACTTCCTGCTGCCGCACCTACATCTGATTGATTATTTTCATTATTAAAAGTTATCTGTCCTATTACTGTAGACGCTATACTATCATTTGTGCTGTTTACTGTATCTGATGCATGTACTTCTTTGGGAATAAAAAATAATGCCGCAATCATCAATACAATAATAATAGATTTTTTATTCATATTTTCTCCTCCATTCAATTCAGTGTACTCCCCGAATCTTTTTATGCTTGATTTTGTGAGCATCCCAGCACTTTTATAGCTTTATTATAAATATATCATATAACCTTCCAAAAAACATACAAAAAACCAAAAATTTTTAGAGTTTTTTCAATGATACCCTGTAAATGTGAAGTCATCTCACATCTAATACAACTAAATTTCAAGCATACGCAACAATTTAAATATCAATCCTTTAAACTTTAATTCCCTGAGAATCCATAACCTTCTGGAAACTCCCCATTCTCTCCAACTGTGGATTAGAGTAGTCAGAAAAAAGAAAAAATACCATATCCCAGATGCGGCTTGGAAGCGTGTTTAAGATGCGAATGAACATCTTAAATACAGCGACTACAGAGCAGATGGGATATGGTATTTTTTTCTTTTTTCGTCTACATTAAATCTACAGATCAAGATTTTTCTTTGAAAACACACAGCCACAATAATTCTGGCGATACAGATGATACTCCTCAGAAAGTGCGATGGAGCGCAGATATCCTCCCTTTTTCTTAAAGTCAGATGGCAGATGTTTCACCCCATATTGATCAGCGAGTTTTTCTCCGATTTCGTTAATCCACTGTGCATTCTTATGCGGACTGATTGAAAGTGTTGTTGTAAAATAATCTGCCCCAGTTTCCGCAGCTTTCTTAGCAGCTTCTTCCATACGGAGTGCATAACAATGATAACAGCGGGGTCCTCTTTCTGGCAGATCTTCCATTCCTTTTGCCATATCAAAAAATACCTGCGGATCATAAGTACCTTCTACAAAAGTAACATCATTCTCATATCCGGCTTCATGAATAAAGCGTTTCAGTTCCTTTACTCTTTTTATGTATTCTGTTTCCGGTGTGATATTTGGATTATAATAAAATATCGTGATTTTAAAATATTTTACTAAATATTCAAGTACATAACTACTGCAAGGTGCACAACAGGCATGAAGGAAAAGGGATGGACGTTTGTTTCCTTCCGCACAGTTTTTTGTAATCTTATCTGTGACTTTATCAAGCAGCTTTTGGTAATTTATTTTCTGCATATTATTTGTATTATTATTCTTATTCATATAAACCTCCTCTCTGCCACCTCTTCAAATTTTTAACCCCTTATACCTTCCACAACCTTCTGTCTTATCCCCTTCTTCCTCAACAAAAAGCGAGAAATTCTAAGCTCCTCCAGCCGTAGCACAGCCCACCGAAAAATTCAGTCAGCAAACAGAACTTATAAAACAGAATCGTATAGAAAATGCGACTCGGAGCGCGTGAAAATGCCGACTGAGGCATTTTGCTCGCAGCGACTACTGAGCATTTCTATACGATTCTGTTTTATAAGTTCGTCTGTTTTAATCAACCCTTTCAGTGGGCGTCTCCTTTGCCTGCGGCAAAATCAGAAATTCTAAGCTTTTTTAATAAATTTATTTCCGCATTTTGGGCAGGTTATTTCTACTTTTCCCTTTCCTTTCGGGACACGAAGTTTCTGCTTACACAGCGGACATTTAAAAAAGCGGAATAATTTTGCTTCGGCTTTTTCTTCTCGTTTTTCAATGACATTTTCACAAATTGGGCGGATCATATGCAAAAACTTCTCATTCTCCTGTTCTCTTTTTTCGTAGTTATGAGAAAATACCCGGAAGATGCACCAGAGTAATGGCAGATAACTGATTAAGTTAACGTTATTCACCGCCTGTGACGGCCACAGTCCTGTAAGCAAGTTCAAAATGACACTGACTGCCAGTAAGAAACAGGACATTCCGTCAAAACCGTATATTCCATCTAAAAAACTTCCTAACCGTTTCATCCCCAACATTACTCCTTTTATCTAGCGAATCAATGTAAAAAATCCTGCGCTTAATGTCATCATGATGACTCCTGCAAGTAAAACACCGCACATAGCTGCAATCGCACTGGATTTAAAATTCATCTTTAAGAAACTAGCTGCTAATGTTCCTGTCCATGCTCCTGTTCCCGGAAGCGGGATTCCTACGAATAAAAGTAACGCAACAAAAAGTCCCTTTCCTGCTGTTGCCTGAAGTTTCTCTCCGCCTTTCTCGCCCTTTGCCGTACACCAGCGACAGAACTTACCGATGATTCCCGGCATATCGTTTCCAATTTCAAGTACCTTTCTTGCAAATAAATAGATGAAGGGTACCGGAATCATATTTCCGATAATCGCAATGATATAAGAAGGAATCAATGGAAGTCCTACTGCCTGTGAGTAAGGAATGGCTGCTCTCAATTCTGCGATTGGAACCATGGAAATTAAAAATACTGTTAAATAATGTTTAATCATCTTATCTTCCTTTTCAATTTGATTTATTTTATAGATATTTGCTTTTATAACTGTTTCGCTCCAAATAATACTACACATTATTCTGTCCGTCAATCACTGTCGTTTACGAATTATGTCGGTATTACGTGATTCTCTGTTATTTTTTAAGTAATGACTGTTTCATGAGCTGGATAAACTCTTTATTATTCTTTGTTCTTTTAAAGAAATTCAGTATCTGCTCCATATTTTCGTCTGCACGATTGCCGGATAATTCTCTGTGAAGTGCATATACGATTTCCTGCTCTTCTTTTGTTAACAGTAAATCTTCTCTTCGTGTTCCGGAACGCTGGATATTGATTGCCGGAAAAATTCTCTTTTCTGCCAGTTTACGATCTAACACAAGCTCCATATTACCGGTTCCTTTAAATTCTTCAAATACAACGTCATCCATCTTACTTCCTGTCTCAACGAGTGCTGTCGCAAGAATTGTAAGACTTCCTCCTTCACGCATATTTCTTGCTGCTCCGAAAAACTTCTTTGGCATATAGAGTGCTGCCGGATCAAGACCACCGGAAAGTGTTCGTCCACTTGGAGGAACCAGCAGATTATATGCTCTTGCCAGTCGAGTGATACTATCTAATAAAATCACGACGTCCTGTTTATGCTCTACAAGACGTTTTGCTCTCTCTAATACCATTTCAGATACTCTTTTATGATGTTCTGGTAATTCATCAAACGTAGAGTAAATAACTTCTGCATTTGGTCCTTCAATGGATTCTCTGATATCCGTTACCTCTTCCGGACGTTCATCAATTAGAAGAACGATAACCTTCATATTGGGTCTTGTTGCCGTAATACTTCTTGCAATCTGTTTTAATAATGTGGTCTTTCCTGTCTTTGGCTGAGAAACGATCATTCCACGCTGTCCCTTTCCAATCGGGGAAAGAAGGTCTACCATACGCATGGATAATGGTGCATTCTCTGTTTCAAGATTAATTCTCTCATTTGGAAAAATCGGTGTAAGATCCTCAAAGTTCTTTCTTTTTGCTGCATCAAATGGTTTATATCCATTGACTGACTGTACATATAGTAAAGCGCTGTACTTTTCATTCTGCGTTTTAATACGAATATTTCCCACTAAAATATCCCCGGTTTTTAAATTAAAACGACGTATCTGAGACGGTGAAACATAGACATCATTCTCTCCCGGAAGATAATTCTCGCAACGAATAAATCCATAACCATCCGGCATGACTTCAAGGATACCGTTTGCCATATTTCCACTGTCTAAGCTGGATATGTCATTCTTTTTACCTTCTGCTTCTGATTTTTTTTCTTCTGTATCCTCTGCTTTTTCCTCTGCTTTTTCTTCTTCTCTGTTTTCTTTTTTACTTTCTTCTGTATGTTCTTTTCTATGTTCTTTTCGCTTCTCTTCTTTGTTTGCTCTTTTATTCTCTTTCCTGTTTTCTTCTCTCTTTACTTCTATGTTCTCTTCTTTTTTCTCTTCTCTCTTTTCTTCATATTTTTCGCTTTTCATAAGCTTTTCCACCAACTGTTCCTTTTTCAGCGTACTTATCCCACGAATTCCTTTTTCTTTCGCATATGCCTTCAATTGAAGAAGTGTCATTTCTTTAAAATCCATTCCTGCCTCCAAAATTTCTCTAAAATATTTTTAAATACGTTTTGTATACGTTTTCACAACCGACTTCAAGAATGTCTCTGCATTTTTCTGCCGGCTCCACAAAAAATCTGTCTTATATGTTCATTTCAATATCACCTGTCAACTTCACTGACAGGGATATTTTCACATACTATTCAAGTCGAGCAGCCACCTGAAAGAGGTGGGGGTCTTCTCGACTGAGATAAAAAAAATAACAATTAAATCATTTGGGAAATCAAAAGATTATAACTAAAAACATGATGTGATACCAAGAAAAAACATCTTTTCACATCAGATTATTAAGACGAATTAGAATTATCTTTTTTATAATACCACAGATTAGGAAGAAAACAACCTGTTTTTGTGAAATATTTGATTGCACAATAAGAAAAGCGATGCTAGAATATATTCTGGGAAAGGACGGAAATAATTATGACAAATAAAGAAAAAGCTTTAGAAATGCACAAACAATGGAACGGTAAACTTTCTGTAGAAGCCAAATGTCCGGTAGCTTCCGCAGAAGATCTTGCGATTGCATATACTCCCGGTGTTGCTGAGCCATGCCGCGCTATCGCAGAAAATCCTAAAGAAGCCTATACTTACACGATCAAGTCAAACACCGTAGCAGTGGTATCTGATGGAAGTGCCGTACTCGGACTTGGCAATATCGGTGCTCTTGCTGCTATGCCTGTTATGGAAGGAAAAGCTGCCCTTTTTAAAGATTTTGGCGGTGTTAATGCCTTCCCTATCTGTCTTGATACACAGGATACAGAAGAAATTATTGAAACTGTTGTCAGAATCGCCCCGGCTTTTGGTGGCATTAACTTAGAAGATATTGCAGCTCCACGCTGTTTTGAAATAGAAGAACGCCTTGATCAGATGCTTGACATTCCTGTTTTCCACGACGACCAGCATGGTACAGCTATCGTTGTTCTTGCAGGAATCATTAATGCATTAAAAGTTGTAAACAAACAAAAAGAAGATTGTAAAGTTGTAGTCAATGGTGCCGGTTCTGCCGGAATTGCTATCGCAAAGATGCTCTTAGCTTACGGTTTTCATGATCTAACACTTTGTGATCGTCAGGGAATACTGTGTTCTGGTGATCCTTCTTTAAACTGGATGCAGGAAAAGATGACTCAGGTTACAAATCTTTCTCATAAAACAGGAACTCTTGCCGATGCGATGAAAGGTGCTGATATTTTTGTCGGAGTATCCGCTCCTGGTATTATAAATCAGGATATGGTTCGTTCTATGGCAAAGGATTCTATCTTATTTACTATGGCGAATCCAGATCCGGAAATCCTTCCTCACCTTGCAAAAGAAGCTGGTGCAAAGGTTGTTGGTACCGGTCGCTCTGATTTTCCAAATCAGGTAAATAATGTACTTGTTTTCCCTGGCATCTTTAAAGGTGCCTTAGAAGGTCACGCTACACATATTACTTCTGAAATGAAGCTTGCTGCTGCTCATGCGATCGCTGGTCTGGTTCCCCAGGAAGAATTAAGCGATAACAATATTCTTCCACATGCATTCGACCCACAGATTGCTGATGTTGTAAGCGCTGCTGTCAAAGAATATATTGACTAGTTTTTATGGAACGCTATTATACCTACAGTCGTTTTATTAAAGAATATTTTGGAGAAAAACTATACAAGATCTGTCTGGATGGTGGTTTTACCTGTCCAAATCGTGACGGGACACTTGCAACCGGCGGATGTATCTTTTGCAGTGAAGGGGGAAGCGGAGAATTTACAGAGAACGCTTCCCTCTCTGTTTCTGAACAGATTCGTCTTGGAAAAGCACAGACCGCTGAAAAATACCATGGGGAACATTATATTGCTTATTTTCAGGCATTTACAAACACTTATGCACCAATAGAACGTCTCCGGGCTCTTTACGAAGAGGCGATAGAGGCTCCGGAAATTGTTGCATTATCGATTGGCACAAGACCTGACTGTCTTTCTCCTGAAGTTCTTTCTTTACTAAAGGAATTAAATAAAAGAAAGCCTGTATTTATTGAAATGGGACTACAAACAGCACATGATCATACTGCTGCCTTTTTAAATCGTGCTTATCCAACAGAAACCTTTACTGCTGCCTGTCATGCTCTTTCAAATGCAGGAATCCGGGTCACCGCTCACATCATTCTCGGTCTTCCCGGTGAAACAGCTGATATGGAAATCGAAACAATACGTTATCTGAATTCTCTTCCAATAAACGGCATTAAGATTTCCATGCTCTATGTATTAAAAAACACGATTTTGGCTGAATATTATAAACAACATCCATTTCATATCCTCACAATGGAGGAATATATTGATCACCTGATCGGCTGTCTTAGCTGGCTTCGAAAAGATATCGTTGTGGAACGAATTACCGGTGACGGCCCAAAAGATCTCCTGATCACTCCAAAATGGATCGGACACAAACGTCTTGTATTAAATACGATTCATAAAGAAATGAAACAACGAAACTTTATGCAGGGAGGAAGCCTATGTCAGAAGAATCTTTAACATTATATAAATTAATGATACTGTTTATGTTAGATAATCTGGATTTTCCACTGACCAATTCCCAGCTAAGCGAATTTTTTGTAAATCATGGATATACATCCTATTTTCATTTACAACAGGCAATCAGCGAATTGGTAGAATCTGAATTTGTACGTACAGAAACTATCCGCAACACAACAAACTATCATCTCATGGAATCCGGAAAAGAAGCACTTTCAATGTTCCACACCCAGATTTCTGAACCGATCAAAAAGGATATTCTTGATTATTTTGCTGAAAAAAAATACCAGCTCCGAAAAGAAGTGGATATCACTGCCGACTATTACCCCCTCAAAAAGAAACGGGGAGAATATATGGTAAAAACACAGATTAAAGAAAAAGGTTCCCTGCTCTTAGAACTAAGCATCAACGTCGTCTCCAAAGAACAAGCCATCGCGATCTGCGATAGCTGGGAGAAGAAAAGCGATGCTGTCTACGGGAAGTTAATGGAAATGTTGCTGCTGACAAACTCTGATTCGTAGATTTGGTAAGAGACGAAAAAAGAAAAAAATAATACATCCCATCTGCTCTGTAGTCGCTATGTTTAAAATGCTCATCCGCATCTTAAACTCGCTCCCAAGCCGCATTTGGGATGTATTATTTTTTCTGGCTATTCTA
Source organism: Anaerobutyricum soehngenii (assembly GCF_009697165.1). NCBI lineage: Bacteria > Bacillati > Bacillota > Clostridia > Lachnospirales > Lachnospiraceae > Anaerobutyricum > Anaerobutyricum soehngenii. Next base: position 23,232 of record NZ_VULP01000022.1, read on the forward strand.
AATCTACAGTTGGTGAAAATGGGATTCTCCAGAAGGTTATGGTTTCCCAAGAAACTAAATTCGGAAGAATTGACGCATTTCTTCTAATTCCTTACACATTTGTTTTACTCCCTCCTCTGTTCCTTTTAATACATTTCGCATAAAGATATTATCTATTATCGTAAAGTGTTTTATCTTTTCTTTACCATATTTCTCTTGCAATTCAGCAAAAAGTTCTATTACAGTAGCTGTCTAACCTCATTCTGCAAATCAGTCAAAAAACAAGGAGATTCTGGAAAATCCCCATTCTCATCAACTGTGAATTTAGATAGTCAGAAAAAAGAAACAATACCCTATCCCAGATGCGGCTTCGGAGCGTATTTAAGATGCGGACGAACATCTTAAATACAGCGACTACAAAGCAGATGGGATAGGGTATTGTTTCTTTTTTCGTCTTATTCTTCTACTAACGCATATTCCTCAATTAGTTCCCAGATTTCATCTCTTCCTGCTTTTGTGACAGCAGAAAATGGTACGATCGGAACGCCTTCGATTACTTTTAAAGTGTCTTTTAACTGTTTTAACTGTTTTTGAAGCTGGCTTCGTTTGATTTTATCGGCTTTGGTTGCTACAATTACCGGGGAGAAGCCGTTGCTTAAGATCCAACGGTACATCTGTACATCATTATTGGTTGGCTTATGACGAAGATCAATCAATAAAAATACCATACGAAGCTGCTCAGAAGTATGAAGATAGTTTTCTATCATCGGACCCCATTTGGCTGCGACTTCTTTGGATACTTTGGCATAACCGTAACCTGGAAGGTCTACGATATACATCTCTTCATTGACATTATAGAAGTTAATAGTCTGCGTTTTTCCTGGCTGACCGGAAGTTCTTGCTAGAGACTTTCTGTTTACAAGTGCATTAATCAGTGAGGATTTTCCTACATTGGATTTGCCTGCAAATGCAACTTCCGGCAAAGTATTTTTAGGAAGCTTGCTTGTAATTCCGCATACCGTTTCTAAGTTTACATTTTTGATTACCATATATTTTCCTCCTTTCTCTAACTTTTTAAACCATTTTTCAATATATCAGTTAATCTAAATCATAATATGTATTGATTCCCTGACTCATTTTTTCATTCCTATTGATTATTTAGGTATTATCTTTGATCGAAATCAATGACTTAATTATGCAAACATCGCAGTTACTTTTTCAGAGCGCATTTAATTACTTCGTTCATTTCTTCTACATAAGTAATTTTCAGGCCGCTTATGATCTCCTCATCAAGTTCTGCAACATTTCTTTTATTTCTTGCAGGAACAAGTACTTCTTTTACTCCAACGATTTTGGCTGCCAATAATTTTTCTTTTAATCCGCCGATTGGAAGTACTTTACCTCGAAGTGTGATTTCTCCTGTCATGGCGATATCTCCGCGAACAGGAATTTCTGTAATTGCAGAAAGTATTGCCAGAGCCATTGTAATACCTGCAGATGGTCCATCTTTTGGTACAGCTCCTTCTGGAATATGCAGATGAATATCATGTTTTTCAAAATAGTCGCTGTCAATTCCATATGCTTCTGCAATAGAGCGTACATAACTAAGACCAATCTGTGCCGACTCTTTCATGACATCGCCCATACATCCGGTAAGCTCCATCTTTCCTTTTCCCGGCATAACATTTACTTCAATAGAAAGCGTGTCTCCACCAACACTGGTCCATGCAAGTCCTCTCACGACACCAATCTGTGGTTTCAGGTTCTCATCCTCATCTTCAAACGGTGCCGGACCAAGAAGTTCTTTTAAAGACTTCTTCTTGATATCAACTTCTTTTTCCCCTTCGACAATTTTACGGGCTGCTTTATGCATAAGCTGGCCAATGGTACGTTCGAGATTACGCACACCTGCTTCTCTTGTATAGGAGTGAATGACTTCTCTGACAACTTCCTCGGATATGCTTACCTGTTTTTTCGTAAGTCCGCTCAGCTTTCTTTGCTTCTTTATAAGATAATTTTCTGCGATATGGAACTTTTCATTCTCTGTATAGCTAGAAAGTTCAATGATTTCCATACGATCAAGCAATGGTTTTGGAATTGGAGAAAGATCATTCGCAGTGGCAATAAAAAATACCTCACTTAAATCCATCGGCACTTCAAGATAATGATCCCTGAAGTTTATATTCTGTTCTCCATCTAACACTTCAAGCAGTGCAGATGCGGTATCTCCCTTATAATCACTGCTTACTTTATCTACCTCATCTAAAAGCATTACCGGATTCTTCACGCCTGCCTGACGGATTCCTTCAGCAATTCTTCCCGGCATCGCACCTACATATGTCTTTCTATGTCCACGAATTTCCGCTTCATCTCTCACTCCACCTAAAGAAATACGGACATACTTTTTATTCAGCGCTCTTGCAATCGATCTTGCGATAGATGTTTTACCGGTTCCCGGAGGTCCTACGAGACAAAGAATAGGGGTCTCTCCTTTTTTGGTAAGGAAACGGACTGCCAGATAATCAAGAATTCGTTCCTTCACTTTTTTAAGCCCATAGTGATCTTCTTCTAAAATCTCCATTGCCTTCTCAAGACTTTTACTGTCTCTAGAAACTTTATTCCATGGCATTTCAAGCATCGTTTCAATATAGTTCTTTGTCATTATGCTTTCCGCTGCGATCGGAGGCATCTTTTTATAACGCTTTATCTCTTTTTTAATCTTATCCTTTACTTCTTTCGATGCCTTTAGCTTTTCACACTTCTCAAGATATTCATCCGCTTCTGAAACAATATCTTCTTCGCCAAGCTCTTCCCGAATCACCTTCTGCTGTTCTCTTAAAAGATAATCTTTTTGATTTTTATCTACATTCTTCTTTACTTTTTCTGCAAGTTCGTTACGAATGATGCTGATTTCTACTTCTTCTGTCAAAATAGCAAGCAGACTCTGAATCTGCTGTTTTATATCGGACTCTTCTAAAAGCTGCTGCTTTTTTCCAAGTTCAAATGGAAGCTGAGAAGCAAGTTCGCTCACAAGTGAACGTAAATCTCTTTCATCGATAGCCTTCTGAAGCTGTGGAGCAAAAAATCCCGGATTTTTCTCGGAAAATTCTTCCGCTCCTTCTTCAAGCATTCTGAAAAAGGCTTCCTCTTCCACAGGGGTTTCTGGATAGCCTGTATCAGGCAGTTCTTCTACTTCTACTTTCACACATCCATCAACTTCTGTATAAGAAGAGATACGTGCTCTTGTCTGCCCTTCTACAAATACTCTTAAAACTCCTTGTCCTGCCTTCACCATTTGAAGAATCTTCGCAATCGTTCCGACTGTATATAAATCTTCCTGATCTGGTTTATCAATAGAAGGATCTATCTGATTCACCAGAAATATTTGTTGTTCATGATTTACCGCCTGCTCTAAAGCTGCCATTGATTTTGGTCTGGATACTTCAAAATATACAGAAGTATCTGGATAAACCATCTTTCCTCGCAAAGCAAGTAAAGGTAATATCTGTTTCTTCATCTTTTCCTCCTTTTTGGGAGTAATGTATTGATTACTCACCACTTATAGAAATGGGAGTCTTCTCGACTGAGATAAAAAGGCTGGCACAAAGGTAACAAATCTCCCTCCTGTGTCAGCCTGTGCCTCTTAACAGTAACTGTTAAGCGATTTCATCATTATTTTTCTTTTGACGCTTTCTTGTAACCGTCTTCTTCGTTACCGGCTGGTCATGATATGCCAGTTCCGGTTCTCCACTTCCATCCACAGTCTCTTTTGTGATCGTGCAGGATGCTACCATATCATCCGATGGAATAGTATACATTAAATCCATCACAACAGATTCCATGATAGAACGCAGTCCTCTGGCTCCTGTATTTCTTGCAATAGCCTTTTCTGCGATTGCCTCTAAAGCATCCTCTGTAAACTTCAGTTCAACGCTGTCCATCTCAAACAGCTTCTGATACTGTTTTACTAATGCACTCTTTGGTTCTGTAAGAATTCGCACAAGAGCTTCCTTGTCTAATGGATTCAGGGATACGTTAACTGGAACACGACCAATGAATTCTGGAATCAATCCAAACTTCACAAAGTCTTCCGGAAGAACCTGTTTTAATAAAACACCAACATCCTTCTTGCGTTGTTCCATAATCTCTGCCTGGAAACCAATCGACTTCTTACCGATACGGTTCTCAATAATCTTTTCAAGCCCATCAAAAGCTCCACCACAAATAAATAAAATATTTGTTGTGTCAATCTGAAGGAATTCCTGATGTGGATGCTTTCTTCCACCCTGTGGCGGAACAGAAGCAACCGTTCCTTCTAAAATCTTTAATAAAGCCTGCTGTACTCCCTCACCGGAAACATCTCTGGTAATTGAAGTATTCTCTGACTTTCTCGTAATCTTATCAATCTCATCAATATAAATGATACCTGTCTGCGCGCGCTCAATATCATAATCAGCAGCCTGAATCAGCTTAAGAAGAATATTCTCTACATCCTCACCTACATAACCTGCCTCTGTAAGAGCTGTCGCATCTGCAATTGCAAATGGTACATTTAACTGTCTTGCCAATGTCTGTGCAAGAAGGGTCTTTCCAGAACCGGTAGGTCCAAGCATGATGATGTTACTCTTCTGAAGTTCTACATCATAGCTTCCACCTGCCAGTATACGTTTATAATGATTATATACTGCTACGGATAAGACCTTTTTTGCCTCGTCCTGACCGATAACATAATCATCTAAAAAAGCCTTCATTTCTTTTGGCTTCATAAGATTGATTTCCTGTGTATCTTCGTTAAAACCTTCAAACTCGTCTTCCATGATTTCCATGCATACTTCAATACACTCATCACAGATATAGACACCCTTTGGACCGGCTACGAGCTTTCTTACCTGATCCTGGGTTTTATTACAAAATGAACATCTGAATTGCTTGTTGTTGTCGGATCGTGTTGCCATATTGTCACCTCACTCCTGCTGCAATCTGTCTCATAGAAAAGTTACCACAACTATAAAAGCTGTGGTAACCCTATTATTTGATGCGTTCTCAAAATCTTCTAAAATCCACCATAAAAGCTGATACATTGAGATTCTGAAAGTACATACTACTGTCTTTTTTCAACGACGGCATCAATAATACCATATGCCTTTGCCTGTTCGGCCGTCATATAGTTATCTCTTTCCGTATCCTGCACGATTTTCTCGTATGGCTGACCAGTATTCTCTGCGAGAATTCTGTTTAATTTCTCTTTTGTACGCAGAATCTGTTCTGCTACAATCTCAATCTCTGTAGCCTGTCCCTGAGCACCGCCGGATGGCTGGTGGATCATAATCTCAGCATTCGGAAGAGCCAGACGTTTTCCTTTTGCGCCGCCAGCCAGAAGGAATGCTCCCATACTGGCTGCCATACCCATACAAATAGTGGATACATCGCATTTTACAAACTGCATGGTATCATAAATCGCCATTCCAGCAGTTACAGAACCACCCGGACTCATAATGTATAAGCTGATATCCTTCTCAGGGTCTTCTGACTCTAAGAAAAGCAGCTGAGATACGATCAGACTCGCTGTGGTATCGTTAACTTCTTCTCCGAGAAAAATAATTCTCTCTTTTAAAAGGCGGGAATAGATGTCATAAGATCTCTCCCCATGACTTGTCTGCTCAATGACATAAGGTACTAAACTCATAATTCCTCCTGTTTCTACATAAACAGCAACCAGAAATTTTAATGATCTGTAACCAGATTATAGTTACGATTATTTTTCTTCGAAATCAAGCTCTTCCGTAGCTTCTGTTACATTTGCCTGATCCAGTACAAATTCAACTGCTTTCTGGACTGCGATGTCTTTCTTCATGTTCTCTTTCTGTTCTTCTGGAATCATACCTTCAATCTGGCTTGCTTCCATCTGATACATCTGAGCCATCTTCTCAAACTCTTTCTTTAAGTCTTCTTCGTCTGCTTCGATGTTCTCTGCTGCAACGATTGCTTCAAGAACAAGGCTTCCCTGTACTCTCTTTAACGCATCACCTTTCATGCTCTCTCTTAAAGCATCCATGCTCTGTCCGGAGAACTGAACGTACTGCTCAAGAGAAAGTCCCTGATAAGCAAGTCTCTGCTTGAACTCATCTACCATCTGGTCTACCTGGAAGTCTACCATAGCATCTGGGATATCCATCTCAGAAGACTCTACGATCTGATCGATAAGAGCGTTCTGTGCAGCAGCTTTTGCCTGCTCTTCTTTTGCTGTAGCAAGCTTTTCTTTGATATCATTCTTGTATTCTTCAAGAGTATCAAACTCTGTTGTATCCTGTGCAAAGTCATCATCAATTGCTGGAAGCTGTTTTTCTTTAATTCCAAGAACTTTTACATGGAATACTGCAGCTTTACCAGCTAAGTCTTCTGCATGGTACTCTTCTGGGAAAGTAACTTCTACATCTTTCTCACCGTTAATCTCAACACCGATTAACTGCTCTTCAAAGTTGTCAATGAATGTATGGGAACCAATCACTAACTGCTGGTTCTCTGCTGTACCGCCGTCAAATGCAACACCGTCAACAGTTCCTGCATAGTTAAGAGTAATGATATCTCCATCCTGAACTGCTCTGTCTTCTACAATGATTTCTCTGGCGTTCTGTTCCTGTGCTTCCTTTAATTTAGCTTCTACTTCTTCATCTGTTACATCAGCAGAATCTTTCTGTACGTCTAAACCTTTATACTGACCTAATTTAACTTCAGGCTTTAAAGCTACTTCTGCTGTGAAAATGAAGTTCTGTCCTTTTCCAATCTGAGTTACGTCTACCTCCGGACGGGAAACTACGTCAAGACCGCTCTCTTCTAATGCTTCTGCATATGCTTCTGGCATAAGTTCGTTCGCTGCATCTTCATAGAAAACTCCTGCTCCGTATTCTTTTTCAATGATATACATAGGTACTTTTCCTTTACGGAAACCTGGCAGATTAAAAGAGCCTTTCTTCTTATTGTAAGCGTTCTTCATTGCTGCATCAAACTTAGATGCCTCTACCTCGATAGTAAGCTTGGCCATATTATGCTCTAATTTTTCAACCTGTACGCTCATTTTTTAGTATCCTCCTTAATATGTTCCTTATTTAAAGTTTATTCATAGTAAACTCACTTTGTATTTTAATATATGAAAACACATTTAAATATTATAACATGAGAAATATTCACTGTCTATAAAAATTTGACGAAAAACTGATAGAAAAACATAGAAACAAGCCGTCTGTTCTTATATTTTTAAAGGACAGGCAGCTTGTTCTTACGGTATTCTGATTTCAGTAAGGGACTTTCTCTAAAGAATCGCTAAAGAATCAACAAGATTTAACGGCTCTGACCAGCCATCTCCTCTTCCTGTTTCTTAATCATCTTACGAACCATTTCTCCTCCAATGGAGCCGGCTTCTTTTGCAGTAATATTGCCGTTATAACCCTGTTTTAAATTCACACCGAGCTCATCAGCTACTTCCATTTTAAAACGATCCATTGCATCTCTTGCTTCCGGTACTTCTGTTCTGTTGGATGAAGAATTTTTATTACTTGCCATTGTCTCTACCTCCGTAATGAGTCTTCGATTGGAATACCGTAATCCTATTGTGTGCAGATTCAAAAGAAATATAATGGCAAATAAAGGTAAGTTTTTTATTTTTACTCTTACTTCTTGGATTCTCTAATCCACTCCGATAAAAGTCAGGATTTCCTCTGGCTTTTTGATTATGATCTTAGCTCCATGTTCTTTTAAAAATTCTTCGCCACGAAATCCCCAGTCACATAAAATCTCATCCATACCACTGTTTCGTGCCGTTTCGATATCTACATCAGAATCTCCAACATAAACAGAACTTTCTGCCGTACTTCCAAGCTCTTTTAAGGCTTCTCTCACTGTATCCGGCGCTGGTTTCTTTCGAATTCCTTCACTTTCTTTTTCACCGATTGCGACAGAAATCATCCCTTTAAAATATATTTCATTTAATTCTTTTACTGCAAAATCTGCCTTATTAGAAACAATCGCAATCTTAATGTTATGTTCTTTTAAAATATGCAAAAGCTCCATGATTCCTTCATATGGCTTTGTCGTATCATTACAGTGCTTTCCGTAATGCTCTTTAAATAAGGCAAATGCCTCTTCAAAGTTCGGATCATCTTTTCCTCCCGGAATCGCCCTCTGGATAAGTAGCATAATTCCATTTCCGACAAATCTTCGAACTTCATCTAATGTACGTTCCGGATAATCAAAATGACGCATTGCATAATTTACACTGTTTTTTAAATCTTCTAATGTGTCAAGTAATGTTCCGTCTAAATCAAATACCACAGTGTCTTTTTTATTCATTTTCCTGTTTCCTGTCTTTCTCTTTTTATATCAGATGTGAGATGACTCCCACATCTAAAATTTACATTGGACGGTACAGCATGCTTCGATTAATATCTTTGATCGAAGCTGCTCCACACATCGCCATCGTATCCGCAAGTTCTGCTGCAAGCTTCTCAATATAAAGCTTTACTCCTTCTTCTGCTCCACCGTACACCGCCTGTACAAATGGTCTTGCGATCAGGACAGCATCGGCTCCCATCGCCAGCGCCTTGAAAATATCTGTTCCCTGACGGATACCGCCATCTACAAATATCTTCATTCTTCCCTGATTCCATTCTACGATCCGCTCTAACACTTCCGCTGTTGCCGGTGTCTGGTCAAGCACCCTTCCTCCATGATTAGACACGATAATTGCACTCGCACCTGCATCAAATGCCTTCTTTGCACCTGCCACAGTCATAATTCCCTTTACAATAAAAGGAATTCCAGCTGCGTTAACAATCTCACTAAGCTGCTCTACTGTCTTACTTCCTGCCGGCGGATTCAGATTCTTAAGAAATGGAAGACCTGCTGCATCAATATCCATCGCAACCATCTTAGCACCTGCCTCCTGTACCATATCCATCTTTTCACGAATCGTCTCAATATTCCATGGCTTCACTGTTGGAATTCCCTGTCCATGATTCTTCTTGATCGCTGCCGCTGCCCCTTTAAATACATCCGGATTCGTACCATCTCCCGTAAATGCTGCAATTCCATTTGCCGCACAGGCAGATACTAAAATATCATTATATTCAAGATCATCATATTTCTCTCCATAATGAAGCTTCATCGCACCTACCGGTCCTGCAAAAAACGGATAGGCAAACTTCTCTCCAAACAACTCAATACTTGTATCCGGTGTTACATTCTCACAAATGGTATCCATATTAATACGGATTTCTTTCCACGCATCATAATTTCTCATAGCAACATCGCCCACACCTTTAGCCCCCGGTCCTGGCATCTGGTTTTTACAGGCTCTTCCGTTACACTGCGGACAAACCTTACAATATGGTCCTATTTCTGATTTTGCTTTCTTCATTACCTCTTCATATGTCATACCAACACCTCCTAATTCAAATCGCATAATATAAAATATTTATACACCTTCGGAAGAAAAAATGCAATTCTGATTTGTAGATTTGATATAGACGAAAAAAGGAAAAAATACTATATCCCATCTGCTCTGTAGTCGCTATATTTAAGATGCTTATCGCATCTTAAACACGCTCCCAAGCCGCATCTGGGATATAGTATTTTTCCCTTTTTTCTGACTATGCTAAATCCACAGTTGGGCAACATGGAATGCACCAGAAGGATATGACTTTTCGGGAATTTAACTTCTAAAGGTCTGACACATTTCCTCTGGAAGTTTCCATTTGAATAGAAAGAGTAGACAACCTACAACAATTTGAACGTCAATCCTTTCAAATTTAATTTTCTGGGAAGCCACAACCTGCTGAAGAATCCCCATTCTTACCAACTATGGATTTATATTAGTCAGAAAAAAGAAAAACTACCCTATCCCAGATGCGGCTTCGGAGCGTATTTAAGATGCGGATGAGCATCTTAAATGCCGCGACTACAGAGCAGATGGGATAGGGTAGTTTTTCTTTTTTCGTCTACATTAAATCTACAAATCAAGATTTATGATATTTTTCTTCGTAATCCGTTATCATGGATTCTCTCTTATGTTTGCGAAGTCCGCGGTAAACCAGTTTCCTTATAATGTCATAAATAACCGCAAATAACGGTACTCCGATAACCATACCGACAACTCCCCACATTCCTCCAAATAAAAGAATGGAAAATAATACCCAAAAGCTTGAAACACCTGTCGTATTACCAAGAATCTTTGGTCCGATTACATTACCATCAAGCTGCTGTAATACAAAAATAAAAATAATGAAATATAGACAGTGCATCGGGTTTTCTAAAAGTAACAGCAGACCACATGGAATTGCCCCGATAAACGGTCCAAAAAACGGAATAATATTGGTAATTCCTATGATCACACCGATAAATGCCGGCGCTTCAAATCCCATGAAAGAGAGTCCCGCAAAGCACAATAATCCGATGATCGCAGAGTCAATAATCTTTCCTACTAAAAATCCATTAAACATCTTATCTGTATAACGAATCTCTTCTTCAATAATTCTTGCCCATTTATCAGGAAATACACCATGTAAAATCAATCCTGCCTGTGCTCCAAACAGCTTCCTGCTTCCGAGAAGATATGCCGAAATCAAAAATCCAAGCGAAATATTTTTTAAAACACCAAGCACACCAAAAACCTGTACACTGAGGCTATTGATAATACTCTGTACTTTTTGTATCGTATCCACATTTAAAAGACTGTTAATATGGCTCTCTGCCTGATTTGCAAATTCTTCAAAATATGCCTGAAGTTCTGGCTGATTTTCCAGCATATGTTCAATCCAATTATTCAGTATCGTAATTTTTTGCGGTACCATATCAATAATCTTCATTACACTGTCCCATACCTGTGGAATAATAAGCATAATTACCATCCACACGATTGCCAATGCCACACATAACGATATGACAATCGCTATAAAACAGATAAAACGTTTTGCTTTTCTATTGGCCTTTGGAAAAGTCTGAAACAGCTTTTCTTCTATTTTATTACATAATGGCGCAAGCAGATATGCAATTACTGCCCCATATAAAAATGGTTTCAAAATTCCTGTAATGCCTTTTAACAGTTCAATAATAACCCTCATTTTAAACAGTACAAACGCACATAAAATACCTGATGTCAGTATTGCTGCTCCGGTAATTCCTATCTTTAAATACCTCTTCATTTCATCATCCTTCACCAGCCATACACTTCCTTTCTTCAGATGTCTCCTGCAACACTTTCTGAAAACCATCTTCTACTATTAAAATTTCCAGAAAAAAAACAAATGAAACACCTTCTTTTGTGTCAGTATAATAGTATACCCTACCCCAAGAAAATTTACAACATAACTATTTGATTCATTAGAGGGAAACAGACGAAAATAAAAAGAATAGACCATTGCAACTGTAAAGATATCACTGCGTAGAAAATGCCTGTTCGGCATTTTTACTTGCTCTCACATTACATTTGCAATGGTCTATTCTTTTTATTTTCTGCTTGTTGGCTCCAGAAGGAATGAATGCAATAGTTTTTGAGAAGAGAAGGAGGAGAGGTCAGGAGTCTCCTGCTACTTAGAAAGTATATCTGTCAGACAATTTTATTTATCTGCTCTTACATTACATTTCCTATAGTCTATTCTTTTTATTTTCTGTTTGTTGGCTCCAGAAGGACGGAATGCAATAGTCTCTGGGAGGGTTGAGGGGAAGAGGTCTGAAGTCTCCTGCTGCTTAGAAAGTATATCTGTCAGACAATTTTATTTATCTGCTCTTACATTACATTTCCTATAATCTATTCTTTTTATTTTCTGTTTGTTGGCTCCAGAAGGACGGGGGAAGAGTTCAAAAAGTTGTGGCTTATTCTGATACTATCTCCGCGATGCTGTCAATGATGATAAGATGCTATTGCAAGCTATCACTATACATGATAAATTTATCATTATATTGTCACAATATCTCGCAACAAGACAAATCTAAAGGTGACTACTTTAATCTCCTATACGATACATCTTCCGAGCAAGCAGTAGTCTTCTGATTTCTCCCCCCATCTCTCTCCAAAGACTATTTCATTCATTCCTTCTGGAGCCAAAACACAGAAAATAAAAAGAATAGACCATAGTAAATGTAATGTGAGAGCAAGTAAAAATGCCGAACAGGCATTTTCTACGCAGTGATATCTTTACATTTACTATGGTCTATTCTTTTTATTTTCGTCTGTTTTCCCTAATGAATCAAATAGTAATCAAACCATTTGTAAGACATGGATTAACAAAAGCCATGCCAGACCGTAATAAGTAATTACTGCAACCAGGTCATTAATTGTTGTAATCAACGGTCCTGATGCAACCGCCGGGTCTATTTTAATTTTATGGAAAAACATCGGTACGAGTGTTCCGACCATACTTGAAATAACCATCGCTGTCATCAAAGAAAATCCAACGCAGCCGGAAATTACAAAGGCATGTGTTATCGGATTACTTTTTAGCAGCCAGATATAACATCCGATAAATACAAAAGCAAGAATTCCAAGGAAAAGACCATTGCAAAATCCAACTCGCATTTCTTTTACTACAAGACCAAATTTCTGCTTTGTACTTAATGTTTCATCCATCAGTACACGAATTGTCACAGCCAAAGACTGTGTTCCGACATTTCCTGCCATATCAAGAATTAAAGACTGGAAACACATAACAACTGGAAGTACAGCAACAACTGTCTCAAACACTCCGACAACAGAAGATACACCCATTCCTAAAAATAAAAGAATAATCAGCCATGGCAGTCTTTTTTTCATACTCTGCGCTGTCGTCTCTTTTAAATCTTCTTCCGCAGTCAAACCGGCTAACTTTGCATAGTCATCTCCCATCTCTTCATCAACAGCTTCTACAATATCCACAGCTGTGATGACACCGATCAGGAGATGTTCCTGCGTAAGAACCGGAATCGAATCTTCCGCATAATCTTTAATTCTTTCAATACATTCGTCAACTTTTTCATGATCATTTACATACGGATAAGAAGTACTGATGATATCCTCTAAGTTATCCTGCTGTCTTGCTACGATCAAATCCTTTAAATCAATCGCACCGTAAAACTTGTCATTCTCATCAAGAACATACACTGTAGAAATATTATCATTCTCTCCTGCCTGCTGCACCAGTTCACGCATCGCCTGACGAATTGTCAGATTATTATGAATCACAATGAAATTCGTAGTCATTCTGCTACCCATTTCATCATCCTCATAGGAAAGAATCATCTTAATATCATGTCCTGATTCTTCATCAAGTAATCCCACCAGTTTTTCCTGGGTGGAGTCATCCATTTCATCTAAAATATCAGCTGCATCATCCGAATCCATATAAGAAAGTACCTTTGCAGCCTCATCTAGCGGTAATTCCTTCAAATAGGAATCCGGATCATCAATATAAGAAAAAATCTCTGCAATCTGTTCCGGACCAAACATCCGATACCATCTTTTTCGCTCCGCTTCTGACAGTAATTCAAAGGCTTCTGCGATATCATTCTCATGGTAATCTGAAATTCTTTCCAGCATATCCTCTTCCGAAAAAGAGCCATGCATAATCTCCAGAATCTCTTTCGCATAATCTGGTTTTTTTAACATTTTCTCCATCATACATCTCCCTTCGACCCTTAAAAGGGCATAAAAAACCCACCGCATCAAGTTTCCAAAACTTTTCAGCAGTATGTCAACCAATTACTAACTGTGAAGTATAGGAATCCACGCGGTGGAAAAACGATCAATGTATAATGGTAACTATCTAAAAGTAGTAGTTCTATATATTATACAATAAAAACATAAAAAATCAGATGTTTCTTAAACTACTTCTCTGACGAAATCCATATCCAGTCACATCCAAATTTTTAAACTCTTCTTTATAACACATACCACCGCAAATTATACTCTGCCCCGTACTATCACAACTGTCCATGAATTTCACCTCTTTTCCTAATCAAAATCAAACTTAAACCGTTGACATTCTACTATAATATACTTATAAAAGCAAGCGTTTTCCCCTTTTTACAAAGATAATACCTCTGCTTTACTTATACTACACTACCTGTAAACATCTCCACCTGAGCCATAGTTCAGATGGAGCTTTCACCGCAAAGATTTTCAGTCAAAAGAAAATACCTGTTTGATACTGTCATAGTGAAGAAACTTGCCTTCTTTAGCAAAACTTTCAATCTGTTCTCTTGTTGCAAACATATGACCGTCAATCTCTGCTTCCTGAAAAGATACATCCTTCTCATCAATATCCATCACAAAACGATAGACATCTACAAAATAATTATCTCCCTCATCAGGATTCACTCTTTTATAAGTAAATGCATATCCGCCTTCTGCATTACGCACGTCAAGACCAGTTTCTTCCTTCACTTCTCTTCTTACCGCTTCCTCGGAAGATTCTCCTGCCTGTACTCCGCCACCGGAAACTTCCCACCATCCAGGTGCCCATGCCTTTGTCATAACACGCTTTGTAATTAAGAAAGTCCCATCCGGTCTTGCGATTACGCCAAGAACAGTCAGATGGTATTCTCCCTCTTTTAAGCACCAGTCATTACGCTTCATTGTACGTCCAGTTAACTGTTTATTTTCATCATAAATATCCCAAAATTCCATTTCGTTCAGCTCCTTTCAAGATTGTCCCATTCATCATAACATGAGAACGCAGCGAAAACAACTCATACTATTTTTATCTGCTATAGTGAACATAGAATACATAAGAAAAAGTGAATGACCGAATTGCATTTGACATGTTTTTATTTTATAATATTTTATAATATGTAAAGATTTTTTATCCTTTTCTAGCAAGAAGACTCCGACCTCTAAGGTGGGGGAGGATGTCACTTATCTTTACATTACACCAAATGTAAACTATTGATTTTGGAGGTACGCATGAATCAGATGTATGATGTTATTATTATTGGCTGTGGTGAGGCTGGTATCTATGCCGGTTATGAGCTTAGTTTAAAAAATCCTTCCTTAAAAATTGGGGTTTTTGAGCAGGGAAGAGATATTTATAAAAGAAGCTGCCCGATTGTAGCAAAGAAAGTGAAACAGTGTATTAACTGTAAAGTCTGTGATACTATGTGTGGTTTTGGTGGAGCTGGTGCATTTTCTGATGGTAAGTTTAATTTTACTACGGAATTTGGCGGCTGGCTGACAGACTACATGGATCATAACGAAGTTATGGAATTGATCCATTATGTAGATGATGTAAATGTAGCTCATGGGGCTACTACAAATTATTTCTCTACAACTACTCCGGAGGCACAGGCTCTTGCAAAGAAAGCTCTTGAATTTGACCTTCATCTTCTGCAGGCACAGTGCAAACATCTTGGTACTGAAAAAAATCTTATGATTCTTACAAATATTTATGAAGATTTAAAAGATAAAATGGATTTTCATTTTAATACAGCTATTTCTGAGATCAAAACTTGTTCTGAAGGATATGAGCTTGTAACAGAAAAGGGAGATATTGCACGTTGTCAGTATCTGATTGCCGCTCCCGGCCGCAGTGGTGCCGAATGGTTTGCAAATCAGTGCAAGAATCTTGGAATTAAACTTATTAATAATCAGGTAGATATCGGGGTTCGTGTTGAACTTCCTGCCAGAGTATTCGAACACATTACAGATGTTGTATATGAATCAAAGCTTGTTTACCGTACCAAACAATATGGTGACAGTGTTCGTACTTTCTGTATGAATCCTTACGGTCACGTTGTTGCTGAAAATGTAGAAGGTATCAACACTGTAAATGGACATTCTTACTCTGATGCTTCTCTTCGCAGTGAGAATACAAACTTTGCCCTTCTTGTTTCCAACCGTTTTACAGAACCATTTGACGAACCATATCGCTATGGTAAACACATCGCTTCTCTTTCTAATATGTTAGCAGGTGGTGTCCTTGTACAGCGTTTCGGTGATCTTGTAAAAGGAGTCCGCACAAATGAACATCGTTTAAGTCAGTCTTTCGTAAAACCGACACTGACAGCGGCTATTCCAGGTGACTTATCTTTAGCACTTCCGAAACGTCAGCTTGATGATATTATCGAGATGATCTACGCTCTTGATAAAGTTGCCCCAGGTACTGCAAATTATGACACTCTTTTATACGGTGCGGAAGTTAAATTTTACTCTTCCCGTTTAGAGTTAAGCCACGAACTTGAAACAAAGCTTCCTGGATTCTTCGCGATTGGAGACGGTGCCGGCACAACAAGAGGACTTGCACAGGCAGGAGCTTCCGGAATTAAAGCCGCAAGAGCGGTACTTTCAAGAATAAAATAAACAAATACTAATTTGTAGATTTCGTGTAGACGAAAAAAGAAATACCGGCATATCCCATCTGCTCTATAGTCGCTGTGTTTAAAATGCTCGTTCGCATCTTAAACACGCTCCGAAGCCGCATCTGGGATATGCCGGTATTTCTTTTTTCTGACTATCTAAATCTACGGTTGGTGAGAATGGGGCTTAAATGCGAATTTGAGGAACTAAAGAAACGAAAACCAAAAATTTGATATAAAAGAAAATGTGAAGATAGTCGCTTCGTAGAAAATGCCTGTTCGGCATTTTTACTCGCTCCGACATCACATTTTCTTTTATATCAAATTTCTGGTTTTCTGTTCTTTGGCTCCAGATGGAAATTAGTATTTAAAGCTTGGATGGGAATAAGGAGATTGTCCAGAAGTCTATAATTTTTAATCAGAGAACAGTGACAGCCAATGCCTTCTACTTAATCCGTTTTCTTTCACCATAATATCCTTACAATTCCGTAAGAAGAGATTTCCCTTCTGAAAATTTTCATTCTGAATAAAAATCATAATCTTTTGGGGAATCCCCTTCTCTTTCCAACAGAAATCACTAATTTGCTATTTGCTATTAAAAACAGACAGCCGCTGAAACAAAATTTCCTGCTGAATTGTAAGGAAACTATGGTAAAGAAAAAAGAATTGTGATAAGTATTGCATTTTGAGACTTTGCGCTATGGAATTCTGACCATAGGAACTTGGGACTCGTTTTTCCCAAGTTCCTGTTTTTCCGGGCAGAATGGAATGCTTAGCGCAACGGAACAAAATCAAACTTATCACAATTCTTTTTTCTTTAGAAGGCTAACTACAATTTAGCTCAATATCTTCTACTAAAGCGGCGTCTGTGTCCCCAGCAAATTACTGTTCTTTATATGCTTTATAGGTTTCAAATTCTTCAACAATGGATTCTTCCGGTGCTTTTGTTATAAGGCTTACTACAATGATGAAGAGCAAGCTGATGATAAATCCAACAACCAGTGAATATAATCCAGTTGCGACATATGGAGTCTGTCCACCGATTAGTGGGATATAATCCCAGATAATTACAGTTAACGCTCCAGAAAGGAGTCCTGCGATTGCTCCCGGAAGGTTTGTTCTCTTCCAGAAAAGACTCATTACTACTAATGGTCCGAAAGCAGAACCAAGTCCTGCCCATGCATCAGATACAAGGGCCATAACAGAGCTATTTGGATTCCAGGCGATAATAAATGCAAGTGCTGCGACAACAATTGTCGTAATTCGTCCTACATTTAATACTTCTTTATCTGTTGCTTCTGGTTTAAAAATATCCTGATAAATATCGGCGGATACAGAAGAGGAACATACAAGAAGCTGAGAATCTGCCGTAGACATGATTGCTGCTAAAATACCGCAGATAAAGATTCCTCCGATAAATGGAAGATTAATCTTATTTGTAAATGTTTCCTGAATCATCTGAATAAATACGGATTCTGCTGATGGGGCTCCTGCTGTTTCTCCAAGAATTGCCGGAAGAAGATAAGCACGACCGATCACACCGATTGCTACGGCAAGTGTAAGAGAGATAATAACCCACACAATTGCAATAACAGATGATTTACGAAGTTCTTTTTCATTCTTGATTGCCATGAATCGAATCAAAATATGAGGCATTCCGCAGTATCCAAGTCCCCATGCGAGATTAGATATAATCTCAATCGGCGTAATCGGATGATCTCCATTATACATAAGACTCATATAGTGTTCTGAATTCACTCCACTCTGTGTTAATAATGCAGAGAAATCTCCGCTTACAAATCCCCATGCAACAATCGGAACAACTAATAATGCGATAAGCATTAAGGTTCCCTGTACAAAGTCAGTTGTACATACTGCAAGGAAACCGCCCATAAATGTATAAATTAAAATAACGGCTGCTCCAATAAATAATGCTACATGATAATCAATACCAAATACCGTATTAAAAAGCTTTCCTCCTGATGCCAGCGCAGAGGCTGTGTATACCAAGAAAAATACAACGATGATAACTGAAGAGATTCCTAAAAGAATCTTCTTCTTATCATGGTAACGATTTCCAAAAAATTCCGGAAGAGTCATGGAATTATTTGCCACGATCGTATACGCACGAAGCGGCTTTGCAATAATTAACCAGTTTGCGATTGTTCCAAGTCCAAGACCGACAGCGATCCATGCCTGTCCTGTACCTAATGCATATACAGAACCTGGAAGTCCCATAAGCAGCCATCCACTCATATCGGATGCTTGTGCAGATAATGCAGCTACCGGACCGGAAAGACCTCTTCCTCCTAAGAAATAGTCATCGGCTCCCGTTGTCTTTTTCATACACCAGACACCAATTCCAATCATCAGCAGCAAGTACACGCCAAAGGCGCATAATATTGCGGTTGTTGTTGACATACTTTATCCTCCTGTTTTCTCTTATTTGCAGTTGTCCATACGTGGCAAGGCCACGTTCTATAACTTTGTTATAAACAGCTGCTTTAATTTATTCATCATACAAATTTTTGTATAACAATCTTACTTTATCTTTACGAAATTCATATTCTTCAGACTGATTCAGTGTAATATTTTCATTCGTCACACTTACCTGATGAACCGTAATCTTGTCACCTTCCTTTACAGCCTTTTTAGAAATTTTTAACACACCACTGCTTTGTTTTTCTGAAGCTACTTTCACTCCATTTACAAAAACCCGGCTTGCATCTGTAAAATTATTTCCAATTAATAAATAGCTATCTTCACATTCTTTTATTTCTGTAATTTCTACAGGATCTAAGCTGTAATTTACCTTGGTCGGTTCCAAAGGCTTTTTGCCTTCTCGTACAAAATCACTTCCATAAAGCATATCGTACTGTAAAAGTTTTAGATTTTTACGGTATTTTTCACTAGACTGCATCGTCTGATGATATTTATTTAAAAATCCATTATAGATTCCTACCTCGCTAAGTACTTTCGATGCAAGCTGCCAGGCTTCTACTTTACAGGATTCTTTCTTTTTGTTTGCCTTGTTATATCCAAAATTATCCCAGATAAAATACGGTGTCTCGTACTTTGAATTATCCTTGAGGTCTTTATTTTCAAGATTCATTCCCGGCAAATGATCACCATAGGCGATCACCATCACGTCTTCTGGATAATCGGAAAGTTTTTCTGTCAGTGCTTTAATAAAATCATCCATTTCTCTTGTTTGATTCACATAGTATGTAAACTGATTAAGATAGCTCTGACTCAAACCTTCACCAGAAACGGTAATTGGAGAATTACTCTGATCATCTGTAGGATAATCTCCATGCCCCTGTACAGATATCGTATAAATAATATCTTTCTTCTCTGTCTGCTGTAAAGTATCCATGATATATCTGGTTAAAACAGAATCTTTCGCCCATCCAGCTTCGTTTCTGCTTTCGATATCCATATTTTCAATACTGATAAAATTATCAAATCCAAGATTGGAAAAAACGGCATCCCTATCATAAAAAGATGCATTATTGTTATGAATCACACTTGATGCATATTTCTTCTCTTTTAACCAATAAGCTATACTGTCACAGGTTGTTTTGTGAAGAATACTTCGATATGGGTATTCTCCTGTACCGAAATAATCGATATTCATTCCTGTAATGACTTCAAATTCTGTATTGATTGTTCCTGCTCCATAAACTGGAACTTTTAAATATCCTGATGTATATTCTTTCTGAATCTTATGAAATGTAGGTATCGGATCTTCTGAAATATTTAAATTCTTTACTGTTGTTGCGTCAAAAAAAGACTCTAACTGAATAAATATAATATTAGGCTGACGTACAACTCCTGCCTTTTTTGCTTCTTTTTGTTTCTTTTCTGCTTTTTTTACTTTTTTCTTTATGCGGTTTACCGTTTCTCTTGAATAATTAATCGGACGGTCAATCCCTGTATCTATTGCCGTGACACAAAAACCATAGGCAACTCCATAATCTTTATAACCGGCGATCAGATTATCAAACTTCTTAATCAGCATTCCTTTACCGACTCCGACATACGTCACCGCACAAAAACATACTACAGTAACTGCTGTACATAAAACTTCTGTTACCAAATGCCTCGAGCGCTTATCTTCCGGAGAATAAAGGTAAAGACATACAAGAGCGCCTGTCCCGACCACTAATAAGATGACTATTCCAAGAATCTGCCACACTTCAAGATAACTGCCCAGAATCGGCAGAACTGACTTTACTAATGTAAGATCTACTGCCGTAAACGGTGTCTTTCTGTCACTTAAAACTACTCCGTTTGCAATCGCTACTAAAATCCAGCAGCCACTGATAAATACATAGGCAAAAATCCTTTTCCTTACTAAAAATACAATGGAAAAACATAAAAATATAATAAATCCATTATAGAGAAATACAAATGTTCTTTCCTGAACAAATGTAATCACCTCACCTACAGATCTCCTCTCCGTAAATTCTAAAAGAAGATTCAGGCAAAGAGTCAGAATCAGATTAAGAATAAGAACTCTGCAATTCGAAGAATTCCTGATTCTCTCCCATATATTTTTCTCTCTCATATCTACTCCTTGTCTACTACTTTGCTGTCCTTTGTATCTGTGTTGCCTGCACAATAAAACGGCCGGCTTCCGAAGAAGAAGTACATGTGGATAATGTCAAAATATCTTCTTCACTGTCTGGTTTTGTTTTCAGACTATAAAGTGCCTTTTCAATAGAATTCTTCAAATAAGATGCATAGTCTTCCTCAGAAGCAAATGCAATCGTATATACATCAGAATCCTCATTAACATCAATCTCTCTTGCTGCAAACACCTTATATTCTATCTCTTCCTCCGGTGTGATGATCCAGATTTTCTGATGCTTTTTATAATCGGCATCCGGATTATACTCTGTATCATAATGCTTCTTTAGCATACCAAACATCTGTCCATTTTTCAAATTGTGTCCATAAACGATACTGTTTTCCGAAGAAAAATCCGGTTCACATCCTGCATCTAAAAAGATCGCACCAATAAAACTGTCCTTTCCTTCAAATGTCCGATGAAGGTATGTCGTATTATCTGCCGCTTGAACGATCGGATAATTAATGCCCGTACCCTTAATATAGATCCAGGCCTTTACATCCGGATTCACCTTAGCAAGTGCCTCAAAATCTACTGTAACCGGACATTTATCCTTCCCCTTCTTCGTTTTCTGTTCGTCAAGATCAGCATTTTCCTTCACATATTGTCTTAACTGCTCATACTCTTTTTTCCCACCATGGTAATGTCTATAATACCCCCACAGCTTCCATGCCGCAACGCAAAAAATGAGAATGCACAATATAAGAAGCAGATTTGAAAAAAATCCGCTCCCTTTTCTTTTTTTCTTTTTAGCCATAGGCACACCTATTTAAGACGAAGTGGCAGACCACTGATCGCTACATAAACTTCATCACTTAAAGAAGCAAGAACCTGATTTGCCTTTCCTGAAATATCGCTAAAAATTCTTCCAAGACGATATGACGGAACCACACTCATTCCAACCTCATTAGATACAATGATAAGTGTCTTATCTTCATCACGAATTGCCTTTACAAGATTACTCAGTTCCTTTATCACTTCGTTCTCAAGCTTCTCTACTTCGGAAGCAGAAATCTTATCAAAATCTCTCTCCTCATCTTCACATAAAATATTGGTAATCATAACGGTAACACAATCAAGAAGGATCGTATTCTTTTCTGTACTCTTTACAACTTCTCCAAGATCTCGGTATCCTTCATAAGTTCCCCATTCGGAATCTCGTCTTTCTTGATGGATACGGATACGTTCTTTCATATCATCATCGACTGGAATCGCTGTCGCAAGATAAAGAACACTGCGCTTTCCATATTCCTTTGCCTTCTGCTCTGCGATCACGCTCTTTCCGCTTCGGCTACCGCCGGTAACCATAATAACCTTTGACATAACAAATTCCTCCTTAAACCTCTCTGCTGATTTCTCAACAGATTACTGATTCGTCTCTTTTCAAGTTCGTTATGAACTCTTTTACACTCATTATTCCTTTGATGTCTGTGTATCCAGCACAGAAATCTCTCCACGCATGATAAATCCCATCGTAATAAATACTGTCACGATCATAAGAATCATACTATCTATCCTATACCCAAGCGCTGCATTCACACTCCCGATTATTGCAGCCAATGTTCTTGCATACACTGCAATATAAAAAGATTCTGCCATGGACACCATCTTCCCATCACTTCTTCGGACACTTCCCCTGCAGATTAAAGCAAATGCCAATGCCACAAGAAGATACTGTACTGCCTTCGTAATGAGCAGCACTACCAGATAAAACGCCAGGAACATATACAGCGCAGGCAGCATTTCCACCAATCCCTGGTTATTAAGCCTCCAGTTTTTAAACTGAGAAAGACTGATAACCTGCTTCCCACTTGGCATTTTAATCAAAATATTCTTCTTTCCAACCAAAAGCTCCTGTACATAGTCTGATTGAAAATCGGACTCCTTAAATTGTTCTACCGATGAATCCGCTTTAACACGAACCACACCACCTATGGTAAAATCAATCGGGCTTTCACTATGGAACTCTCCTTTTTCTAAAGTAAATCCAGGAATACGCTCTAAAAACAGGTTCTCAAATCCTCCCACACTCGCTGTCCATGCTGCAAACGGAATCACGTTCTCTATAAAAACAAGAAACATAATAAGAACACTGATATATCCAATAAACGCTCCTTTTTTCTTTCTGATCAGTTCTTTATACTGAGACGGATGGACACAGGCAATCACGTATTGCCACAAAAATCCAATCTTACTCTCCTGCTGCATCTTCTTCCTCCTACGCTGAGTATATGATAGAAGCAGCAATCTCTTCTGCCTTCTCCTTACTGATTAATACTTCAATAAGCTTCAGCGCAAATGCAATCGCTGTCCCTACACCTCTGCTCGTTACTACATTCCCATCAACAACAACCGGGTCTTCTTTATATACTCCAACCGAAATACCATCAAGACATCCCGGATAACTTGTTGCCTCTTTATCTTTCAAAAAACCAAGACCGCCAAATACTGATGGCGCTGCACAGATAGCTGCGACCCACTTTCCAGCTTCATATTGCTTCTTTAAAAGATCCGCTAAACCTTCATGTTCCCTTAAATAATTCGTTCCTGGCATTCCGCCCGGCAGTAAAAGCATATCCGCTTCTTCCTTGATATCTTCTATTAAAATATCTGTATTCACAGAAATATTATGTGAGCCTGTTATCTGTAATCTGCCCATAATAGACACCATTTTCACATCGATACCCGCTCTTTTTAATAAATCTACTGCCGTCAAGCCTTCCACTTCTTCAAAACCATCGGCACAAAATACATATATTGAACGCATAAATAAGCCCTCCTTTGTCTTTATGATAAATTCATTAACCTTAATTGTAGCTTAATTACCTCTTTTTATCAAGCTTGGTCATACTTTTTTCACTTTATTTCTTTGAAAAATATGCTATCATATAAAAATACGTTGTTATTATTATAATAATTCATCTGATTAGAAAGGAAAATTGAAATGGAAATCGAAAGAAAGTTTTTAATAAAATCTTTACCTGATGACCTGAATCATTACCCTTGTGATACTTTAACACAGGCCTATATTTCTACAGAACCAGTTATACGTGTCAGACAAAAAAATACAGACTATATCTTAACCTTAAAATCAGCTGGTCTTCTTGCAAGAGAAGAAGTTGAGATGCCCCTGTCAGAAGAATCTTTTGCACATCTTCTTACAAAAAAAGATGGGATTTCTATTGAAAAAAAACGCTATAAGATTCCAGATGACCCTTATCTGATTGAACTAGATGTATTTGAAGGGGACTACAGCGGATTTTGTATGGCAGAGGTAGAATTTCCTGATATCGAGCATGCCAACGCTTATAAGGCACCTTCCTGGTTTGGTCCGGAAGTTACCATGGATTCCCGCTTTCATAACTCAAGCTTAAGTAAGCGTACTCCAGACCAGATCAAAGAATTTCTTAGGCTTATCCAAACAATGTGATTTTTGATTTGTAACAGAATTTTAAGAATAATTAATATCATTTTCTTGTGAAATGTATTATAATGATACTGTTTTGTTACTTGAGCTTTATATTTTTTTTAACAAAACTATTTTGAGAAGGGAGAATATTAACGAATGAGTGATAATACACAAACAAAGAATGCTGCTTCTGGCAGCAATGCAACAAGAAATCGCCGCAGTAATAAGAAGGCAGCCTCTAATACAGGTAAAATCATCGTAGCTGTTATTCTTATTCTTCTAATCGCTGTTTACGGTGGCGGTGTTTACTATTATTCCAATCATTTTCCACACAATACCGTAATCAATCACGTAAAAGTCGGAGAGATGGATACCGCAGCCGCAGAGAAGGCATTTACAGATGATCTCGCATCACATAAGATTTCCTTAAAAGAAAAGAAACGTACTGAAGTAATCGATGCGAATGATGTCGGAACCGTAATCAATGTCGGCAGTCAGATTACCGATCTTCATGATTCTATGAATCCATGGTTATGGTTTACAAACCTGTTTGGAGAAAAGAAATATACAGTTAAATTAGATGTAACTTATGATGAAGCGAAGTTAGAGGAAGTTGTAAATAATCTTGAATGTTTCAAAAAAGAGAATGTAACCGCACCAAAGAGTGCTTACATAAAAGCAGGAGACAGCCAGTTTGAGATTGTTCCGGAAGTTCTCGGAAACACTGTGAAAAAGAAAGCATTGCTTCAGTTAATCGGAACTGACTTATCTACCGGTATTACAAAGATTGATTTTGAAAAAGAAAATCTTTACAAGCTTCCAAAATACTATGCGAAAGATCAGGCTGTGACAGATGCACTTGCCAAAGCGAATAAGTACGCCAGCGGCACAATTACCTATGATTTTGACTACACAAAGGAAACTCTTGATTACAATACATCCAAAGATTGGGTTAAGATTTCCAAAGACTTTAAAGTAACTTTAGACGAAAGCAAAGTGGGAGACTATATCGAAAAACTTGGTTCTAAATACAATACGATGGGTTCTTCCCGTCCTTTCACAACTGCCTACGGTTCTAAAATCAATGTATACGGTGGTGACTATGGATGGAAGATCTACTTCGATAAAGAAAAAGCCCAGTTGATCGAAGAACTAAAATCCGGAAAAGATGTTGAAAGAGAACCTGTATATTCCTACAAGGCAAGATGCAGAAAATCTGCTAAAAATGATATCGGTAACTCTTATGTTGAAGTAAGTATTTCTAATCAGGAAGTATGGCTCTTCGTAAATGGAGAATGTAAAGTAAACTCCTCTGTTGTTACCGGGGACCCAACAAAAGGACACCAGACCTACACCGGTGTTTATGCGCTCACTTACAAGCAGCGAAACGCAACTTTAACCGGTCCTAATGCAGGCGGCGGTTCCTATTCTTCTAAGGTAAGCTTCTGGATGCCATTTAATGGTGGTCAGGGACTTCATGATGCAACATGGCGTTCTTCTTTCGGCGGTTCTATTTACAGAGGCAACGGTTCTCATGGATGTGTAAACTGTCCATATTCTACTGCCGCAGTCCTTTATAAATATGTAGAAGAAGGATTCCCTGTTATCGTTTACTAATATAGCGTTCATCAATTTTTATTTGTTAATGACATAAAAATATCCCCACCGGGTGGAGTGCTGCTCCACAATGGTGGGGATATTTTTTTGTTTAGAAGTCACCCTATCCTTTCTCTGTTCTCCAGCATTTTGATTAACTCCTGCTTTGATACAGCACCTTGTATCGTATATGTAACTCCATTTACTTCATAGATTATGACTCCTTTATCTTCATGCGTAAAGTATTTTCCTTTTACACCACAAACAGAAACCTCTTCTTTCCTGTCTTTTTGTTTGTCAAAAGCCATCTGAATCACATAATCTGCATCATGCTGATTATATATGATCAAATCTCCTTTTTCGTTACTATAAGTCATATAATACCAGTATAGATCTTTCTCATCGCTGTTTTCAGTCTCTTTTTTGTAGCCTTCAGGAACCCACTTTAATTTATACTTAGCTGGTACACTATAATCAATTGTTTTTTTCTGATTTGCTGTTATTTTCTCATTTTCTTTGTTTTCTGATTGCTTTTCATTTTGCAAAACTGCATTTTTGCTATCTTCCCTGGTATCTTCCTTTTCTTTTCCACCATATTCAATCCGTAAACCATCTTCTTCCTGTTTTACAATAAGATTGCTTCTCCACTCCCGGATTGTTTCCTTGGCAAATACACTGCCACAGAGTAAAACCGCCACTAAAGCCGCAACTAAAATAATTCTCTTTTTTCCTTTTCCCATGTCAACTACCCACGACCTAAAGGTCATGGGCTTGTAACTGCCCAGTCGTACTAACGGCTTACACCTCCGACCTTTAATCCCCGATAGATATTGCTATCTAAAGTGGCGTTACATCATAGGGTGGTT
>NZ_VULP01000023.1:0-49063 GCF_009697165.1 Anaerobutyricum soehngenii
AAGACAGGGAGGCACCTGTTTGAACTGAAAAAGACAGCATAATTTTTAAAATTTCAAAATACATATCAGGCCGATCTTTTGTCTAAGACAGAAGGCTTAGATAAGTGCGCTTTTTCAGCAGTACAAGTGCTGTAACGGTAGCCAAAGCAAGCAGATTCTGCTGAAAATGCACACAAAAAGTCCGTCGGCAGTTACGGTCGTTAGACCGTTACTGCGACGGAACCTTCTTTTTTTGCTGAAAATTCGTAGAATTTTTTATTCAAATGAAGGAAAATGGATGGTTTAATTCATTTTTAAGAAAATTTTTTTAAGAAATACTCAAAATTACCTTGATTTATGAAATAAAGAGGAGTATTATAACGATTGAAATTCTTATCAGAAGAGATGAAATCAATTTTGGTAATTGAATAAATTAATTTTTATAATTATTACAGGAGGAACAAAAAATGGCAGCAAAAATTTTTTATCAGGAAGATTGTGATTTATCTTTATTAGACGGAAAAAAAATTGCGATTATTGGATACGGCAGCCAGGGACATGCTCATGCGTTAAACTTAAAAGAATCTGGTTGTGATGTTATCGTTGGTCTTTATGAAGGAAGTAAATCCTGGGCAAAAGCTGAGAAGCAGGGATTAAAAGTTTATACAGCAGCAGAAGCTGCAAAACAGGCTGATATCATCATGATCTTAATCAACGATGAGAAACAGGCAAAACTTTACAAAGAAAGTATTGAGCCAAACCTTGAAGAAGGTAATATGTTAATGTTCGCTCATGGTTTCAACATTCACTTTGGATGTATCGTACCACCTGCAAATGTTGATGTAACAATGATCGCTCCTAAGGCTCCAGGTCATACAGTACGTTCTGAGTACTTAGCTGGAAAGGGAACACCTTGTCTTGTTGCTGTTGAGCAGGATTACACAGGTAAAGCTCAGGAACTTGCATTAGCTTATGGTGCTGGTATTGGTGGAGCAAGAGCAGGTCTTCTTGAAACAACATTCAGAACAGAGACAGAAACTGACTTATTCGGTGAGCAGGCAGTACTTTGTGGTGGTGTTTGTGCTCTTATGCAGGCTGGTTTCGAAACACTTTGCGAAGCTGGTTATGATCCACGTAATGCTTACTTCGAATGTATCCATGAGATGAAGTTAATCGTAGATTTAATCTACCAGTCAGGTTTTGCTGGAATGAGATATTCTATCTCTAATACAGCTGAGTACGGTGACTACATCACAGGTCCTAAGATCGTAACAGCTGAGACAAAGAAGGCAATGAAACAGATTCTTTCCGATATTCAGGATGGTACATTTGCAAAAGACTTCTTACTTGATATGTCTGATGCAGGATCTCAGGTACACTTCAAAGCTATGAGAAAGCTTGCTTCTGAGCATCCATCAGAAAAAGTTGGTGCAGAGATTCGTAAGCTGTATAGCTGGAGTGATGAAGATCAGCTCATCAACAACTAATTGAAATGTCACCTACATAGTTGCTGAATATTTTATAAAAATAGAAAGAAGGTTTTACTTCGGTAAGACCTTCTTTTTTTTGTTTACTTGTGTTATGATATTAAATAGTCTGCAATGTATTTGTAAATTCACTGCATGATTTAAAGTGCATTGTATAATGGCATATTGGAATAGGAAGCCATAAAACAGGGACATACTATATATGATTCTGAATAGTTGTAAATTATAAAAAGCAGGAGGAAGATAGCGAATGCTAAAAGAAACAGATTTTAAAAATTATTCCTTTATACAAAAGGAAGAAATAGAAGAGCTGAATGGATATGGCTATGTATTGGAACATAAGAAGACTGGGGCCAGAGTTCTTCTGGTAGAGAATGATGATACGAATAAGGTATTTAGTATTGCATTCCGTACTCCGCCGGCAGATGATACCGGAGTTGCTCATATTCTGGAACATTCCGTTTTATGTGGTTCAGACAAGTTCCCATCAAAAGATCCTTTTATTGAATTGGCAAAAGGATCGCTGAATACATTTTTAAATGCGATGACATATCCGGATAAGACGGTATATCCGATCGCAAGTTGTAATGATCAGGATTATCATAATCTAATGCATGTTTATCTTGATGCAGTCTTTCATCCTAATATTTATAAGAGAGATGAGATTCTTAAACAGGAAGGCTGGCATTATGAGATTGCTGACAGAGATGACGAACTGAAGTTTAATGGTGTTGTATATAATGAGATGAAGGGAGTATTTTCTTCGCCGGATGATGTTCTGGCAAGAAAGATTCAGGAAGCACTTTTAAAAGATACGCCATATGCATATGAGTCCGGTGGTGATCCGGATGCGATTCCTGAACTTACGAGAGAGAAGTTTTTAGATTTTCACAGTAAGTACTATCATCCATCGAACAGTTATATTTATCTTTACGGAAATGTTGATTTTGCAAAAGAACTGGAATTTATTGATGAAGAGTATTTAAGTCATTATGAAAAGAAAGTTGTTGATTCTGAAGTCGCACTACAGAAACCTTTCTTAACTCCGGAGACATTGAAAGATACCTACTCTGTTTCTGAAGAGGAAGAAGAGGGCGTGTATTTAAGTTATAATGTAGCTGCAGGGGACAGTTGCGATAATGAACGCGGACTTGCTATGCAGATTCTTGATTATGTACTCTTCACTATGCCTGGAGCACCGGTCAGAAAGAAGCTGATCGATGCTGGTCTTGGAAAAGATGTGGATAGTTATTATGATGGAGGAATTCAGCAGCCCTTATTTTCTATTATCGTAAAGAATGCCGGCAAAGGAAAGGAAGATTTGTTTATTCAGACCGTAGAGGAGGCTCTGAAGGAACAGGTGGAAAAAGGTCTTAATAAAAAGGCAATTTATTCTGCAATCAATAATTATGAATTTAAGTATAGAGAAGCTGATTTTGGACGTTTTCCTAAGGGATTGATCTATGGCCTCAATTTCTTAAACAGCTGGCTTTATGATGATGCCAAAGCGTTGGAGCTTGCGGATTCTTTGACTCCACTTGCTACGTTAAAAGAAAAAGTAGATACGGGTTATTTTGAACAGCTTATTAAAGAGAGTTTTTTAGATAACACACATAAAGCTTATGTATATCTGTATCCGGAAGAAGGCAAGAATGAACGTCTGGAAGAAGAATTAAAAGCGCAGCTTGCTAAGATGAAGAATAAATTAAATAGCAAGCAGTTAAATTATCTGATTGAAGATACGAAAAAGTTAAAAGAATTTCAGGAAACACCATCGACACAGGAAGAATTAGAAAAGATTCCTACTTTGAGCCTGAGTGACATCTCAAGAGAGGTGCGTCCGTTTAAAAATAAAGAGATGGTGATTGGAGATACAACAGCGGTTGTACATGAATATCATACGAATGGAATTGTTTATTCAGATTTTTGTTTTGATATGTTAGAACTTCCTGAGGAATTGATTCCATACGCAACATTATTGACAGAGATTTATCGTTATGTAGATACAGAGCATTTTTCTTATAATGATCTGGCAACAGAGATTAATTTGAAAATCGGAGGGCTGTCATTCCAGACAGGTATGAATGTACTTGTATGGAAAAAAGATGGATATCGTCCTTATTTCAGTATCCAGATGAAGTGTATGGAAGAACAGGTTGCTGATGGAATGGCTTTGCTTAAAGAAGTTCTCCTGAATTCAAAAGTAGATGATAAGAAGCGTTTAAAAGAGATTATTTCTGAACTTCGGACAAAGATGGATACGAGAATTCCGGCATCAGGTCATGTTTATGCGGCTAATCGTGCACTTTCTTACGTTGACCCGATGATGAAATATAAAGATACAGCAGAAGGAATCGGTTTTTATGAATTTATAAAGAAGCTTGATAAGAACTTTGATAGTAATGCAGAACTTCTGGTTAAACAGCTGGTGAGAGCCCAGATGTGCATTTTCCGTAAAGAGAATCTGACGCTGTCTCTCACAGGAGAATTTAATTTTAAGTCTCTTCTTGAGGGGGAAATGTTACAGTTTAACCGTATGCTTTACGAGATGCCTTGTGTAAAAGCAGTTCCGACGTTCAATATGGAGAAAAAGAATGAAGGATTTAAAACAGCAAGTAAGGTACAGTATGTAGCAAGCGGTGGCTGCTTTGAAAAGGAAGGACAAGAGTATACCGGAGCATTAAAAGTGTTAAAAACAATTTTTTCCTATGATTATCTTTGGGTGAATGTCCGCGTAACAGGTGGGGCATATGGATGTATGTGCAGCTTTTCCAGAAATGGATACGGTTTCTTTACTTCCTATAGAGATCCGAATTTATCAGCGACTCTTGATGTATATAAAAAGGCAGCAGAGTATGTAAGGAATTTTGAAGCAGGACAGCGTGATATGACAAAATATATTATCGGAACGATTAGTGGAATCGATCAGCCATTAGAACCGGCTGCATTAGGAGATCGTTCTTTTCATGCATACCAGTCCGGTGTTACAGTAGAGATGATTCAAAAGGAGAGGAATCAGGTTCTTGATGCTACGGAAGAAACGATTCGTTCTCTTGCAGGTTATATTGAGACAATGATGGATGCAGGAACAGTATGTGCGATTGGTAATGATCGCAAATTAGAAGAAGAAAAAGAATTATTTAAGCAGGTAAGCAGTCTGACACAATAGAGAGGGAAAAAGAAAATATGAACAGAGTTTTTAAATCAGGATTTGTAACTATTATTGGACGCCCAAATGTTGGAAAGTCTACGTTGATGAATCAGTTGATCGGCCAGAAGATCGCTATTACTTCGAGTAAGGCGCAGACAACGAGAAACAGGATTCAAACGGTATATACAAGCGAGGAAGGCCAGATTGTCTTCCTTGATACACCAGGAATTAATAAAGCAAAGAATAAGCTGGGAGATTATATGCTTATGGCTGCGGAGCGCACATTGAATGAGGTTGATCTGATTTTATGGTTAGTCGAGCCGACAACGTTTATTGGCGGAGGAGAACAGTATATTATCGAGAAGCTTCAGAATGTAAAGACACCGATTTTCCTTGTTATCAACAAAACGGATATCGCTTCAGAGGAAGAAGTGTTAAAGGCGATTGTTGCATATAAAGATCAGTGTAATTTTGCAGAAATTATTCCGGTAAGTGCGTTAGAAGGGAATAATACCGACGATCTGGTACACTCTATCTTTAACTATCTTCCAGAAGGACCGATGTACTATGATGAAGATACGATTACTGACCAGCCGGAACGACAGATCGTTGCAGAACTTGTCAGAGAAAAAGCGCTTCGTTTGTTAAGCCAGGAGATTCCGCATGGTATCGCTGTCGTTATTGAGAGAATGAAGAATAGAAAAGGCAGAGATATTGTAGATATTGAGGCGGTTATTGTTTGTGAAAGGGAATCTCATAAGCGGATCATCATCGGGAAAAAAGGTTCCATGATTAAAGAAATCGGTACACAGGCAAGAGAGGAAATGGAGAACCTGCTTGACACGAAGGTAAATTTAAAACTTTGGGTAAAGGTCAGAAAAGACTGGAGAGACAGTGATATCCTTCTTAAAAACTATGGATATAATAAGAAAGAACTGTAAAAGGCAGCGATGAGTGAACAGACGAAGGTGACAGGAATCATTCTGTCAGTTTACCCTGTTGGGGAGAATGACAGACGCCTTACGATTCTTACAAAGGAAAGAGGAAAGTTACAGGTATTTGCCAGAGGAAGCCGAAGACCAAAGCATCCGTTGTTTGGTGTAACACAGCCGCTTATATATTGTGAATTTATGGTTACAGATACAAGGAATTATACATATTTAAATTCTGCGGAATGTAAAGATTATTTTCATTTTTTAAAAGATAATTTAGAGGATATTTATTATAGTTCCTATTTTGCAGAAGTAGCAGAATATTTTACAATGGAAGGTCAGGATGAGAGAAATATACTGAATCTTTTATTTGTGACTTTCCTTGCAATGAAAAAGAAACTGATACCATTATCTTTGATACGAAGAATTTATGAATTAAAGATATTACAGTTTGCCGGATTTGGTCTTCAGTGTTTTCAATGCGTCCACTGTGGAAATGATGAGAATCTGCTCCGAATCTCATTTGAGGATGGCGGAATGCTTTGCAGCACGTGTGCAGCAAAAGGACAGGGAAGAGAAGTTTCTTCTTCTGTGCTTTATGTTTTACAATATGTATCCTCTGTTCCTTTAAATCAGCTCTATTCTTTTGGCTTGAAGGAAACGATAGAAAAAGAATTTGAGTGGGTAGTGAATCGCTATTTTACAATTCATGTCGAACATAAATTTAAGGCGGCAGAAATGCTTGCTATAGTATAAGCTCTATTCCTTAGACAGGAAAGTTCTGTCATTTTTAGATTAATCTTTTTTATGTCTGACAAAAAGGACTTGCATTGGCAGAAGAGACAGGGTAGAATAAAAGACGAGAATATATCGAATAAAGAAAATGAGGTAGAAATCATGGAAAAAACAATGGACAAGATTATTGCAGTTGCAAAAGCGAGAGGATTTGTATACCAGGGTTCTGAAATTTATGGCGGTCTGGCGAATACATGGGACTACGGAAATCTTGGCGTAGAATTAAAGAATAATGTTAAAAAAGCCTGGTGGAAGAAGTTCATTCAGGAAAGCCCTTATAACGTAGGTGTTGACTGTGCGATTCTGATGAATCCACAGACATGGGTTGCTTCCGGTCATCTCGGAGGATTCTCTGATCCGTTAATGGACTGTAAGGAGTGTAAAGAAAGATTTCGTGCAGATAAGATTATCGAAGACTTTGCACAGGAACATGATATTGAATTAGAGTCTTCTGTAGATGGATGGTCTCAGGAGAAGATGAAAGCGTTCATTGATGATAATAATGTACCATGTCCAAGCTGTGGAAAGCATAATTTTACAGATATCAGACAGTTTAATCTGATGTTTAAGACATTCCAGGGTGTTACAGAAGATGCAAAGAATACTGTTTATTTAAGACCGGAAACGGCACAGGGTATTTTTGTAAACTTTAAGAATGTAGCTCGTACTTCCCGTAAGAAGATTCCATTTGGTATCGGACAGATCGGTAAGTCATTCCGTAACGAGATTACACCAGGTAACTTTACTTTCCGTACAAGAGAGTTCGAGCAGATGGAGCTGGAGTTTTTCTGTAAGCCTGATACAGACTTAGAATGGTTTGCATACTGGAAAGACTTCTGTGTAAGCTGGTTAAAAGATTTAGGATTAAAAGATGAAGAATTAAGAATCAGAGATCATGATAAAGAAGAATTATCTTTCTATTCTAAAGCGACAAGTGACATTGAATTCTTATTCCCATTTGGATGGGGTGAGTTATGGGGAATTGCTGACCGTACAGATTATGACCTTACTTGTCATCAGGAAGTATCTAAAGTAGATCTTACTTACTTTGATGATGAAGAGAAGAAGAAGTATATTCCTTATGTTATTGAGCCATCATTAGGTGCAGATCGTGTAACCTTAGCATTCTTATGTGCTGCATATGATGAGGAAGAGATTAAAGATGGTGATGTGAGAAATGTTATGCATTTCCACCCGGCAATCGCACCTGTAAAGGTGGGTATCTTACCACTTTCTAAAAAGCTTAATGAAGGTGCTGAAAAGATTTACCATGAATTAAGTAAGCTTTATAACTGCGAATTTGATGACAGAGGAAACATCGGTAAGAGATATCGCCGTCAGGATGAGATTGGTACACCTTATTGTATTACTTATGATTTTGATTCAGTAGAAGATGGTGCGGTTACAGTACGTGATCGTGACACCATGGAACAGGAAAGAATTAAGATTGAAGATTTGAAGGATTACTTCGCTGAAAAATTCAATTATTAGTAAGAATTTTACGAAATATTCAGCGGGATAATTGGACGTCATCCCCCGCAAAAACCGGAACAACATACTGCCAATGGTTTTTGTGGGGGCTTTTTTGTGGGATATTTGAGATTGGATTAACAAAATTAAGTGAAAAGTAAGTCAATTGTTTAAAATATAGGAATTTAATTTATAAAGCCAAGTTGTTTTTGTCTAATTTCATGAAAGTGAAAAAAAACAGAAAAACTACTTGCATTTTTTAACAAATAGAGGTATTTTATATTTAGCAATTGCAAAAAGTAAATAATTCAATCTCGATGAGAACAATGGCGTTCGCGAATCACAAGGATTCTCGGGCGCTTTTTATATTTTTTAATCTTCGAGTAAAAATCAGTAATTGTCGATGAAAAGAATACACATGAAAGGATGTAATAATTATGAAAACAGATGTGAAGAAAATTTTTGGTTCCAATGTTTTTAATGATGCAGTAATGAAAGAAAGACTTCCTAAAGCTGCATATAAGAAGATGAAGGCTACCATTGATGCCGGTGCGGAACTTGACCCGGAAGTAGCTGATATTGTTGCACATGAGATGAAAGAATGGGCTCTCGAAAAAGGAGCAACACATTATACTCACTGGTTCCAGCCATTAACTGGTATTACTGCTGAGAAGCATGATGCATTTATAGATCCTCAGAGTGATGGAACAACTTTACTTCGTTTTTCCGGTAAAGAGCTGATCAAAGGTGAGCCGGATGCTTCTTCCTTCCCATCTGGTGGTTTAAGAGCAACATTTGAAGCAAGAGGATATACAGCATGGGATTGCACTTCACCTGCTTTCATTAAGGAAACACCACATTCAACTATTCTTTGTATTCCGACAGCATTCTGTTCTTATAAAGGAGAAGCTCTTGATAAGAAGACACCTCTTCTTCGTTCCATGCAGGCATTAGAGATACAGGTACTTCGAATTTTAAGATTATTTGGAAATAAAACAGCAAAACATGTTACAACATCCGTTGGACCGGAACAGGAATATTTCCTTGTTGATAAAGAAAAATTCTTAAAGAGAAAGGATTTAATCTTTACAGGAAGAACATTATTTGGTGCGATGCCTCCAAAAGGACAGGAGATGGACGACCATTATTTTGGTGTTATTCCAGAAAGAGTTCTTGGATTCATGGAGAAATTCAACGAGGAATTATGGAAGCTTGGTATTTCTGCAAAAACACAGCATAATGAAGTTGCACCAGCTCAGCATGAGATTGCTCCAATTTATGATCAGAACAACATTGCTACTGACCATAATCAGTTAGTAATGGAAACAGCACAGCGTGTTGCAGATGAATTAGGTCTGAAATGCCTCTTACATGAAAAACCATTTGCAGGAATTAATGGTTCTGGTAAACATAATAACTGGTCTATCTGTACAGATGAAGGGGAGAACCTCTTAGATCCAGGTGAAACACCACACGAAAATATGCAGTTCTTATTATTCCTTGCTGCAATTCTTCGTGCAGTAGATGAACACGCAGATTTACTTCGTCTTTCTGCTTCCACTCCAGGTAACGATCATCGTTTAGGAGCGAATGAAGCACCTCCTGCAATTATTTCTATCTTCTTAGGAGAACAGTTAGAGGACGTTGTAGAACAGTTCGTAGATAATGGAGAGGCTACAAGTTCTTTAGAGGGAGAAGAATATATCTCTGGCGTACATTCTCTTCCACATTTCCAGAAGGATGCTACTGACCGTAACAGAACATCCCCATTTGCTTTCACTGGTAATAAGTTTGAATTCCGTATGGTTGGTTCTACACAGTCTATCGCAGACCCGAATACAGTACTTAATACAATTGTTGCAGAAGTATTATCTGACATGGCAGATCGTCTGGAAGCATCTGATGACTTACCAATGGCTATTCATGACATGATCAAAGATACAATTGCAGCACATAACAGAATTATCTTTAATGGTAATGGCTACTCTGATGAATGGGTTGCTGAAGCTGAAAGAAGAGGACTTCCAAATATCAAATGTATGGTAGATGCTGTTCCTGCTTTAGTAAAAGAGGATGCCGTTGAAATCTTTGAAAAACATGGTGTATATACAAAGGCTGAGATGGAATCTCGTGCAGAAGTTATGTATGAGACATACGCTAAGACAATCAATATTGAAGCATTAACCATGATTGATATGGCAAAGAAACAGATTGTTCCTGCAACAATTAAGTATCAGACAAGCTTAGCAGAATCTGTTAATGCGATCAAGGCAGCAAGCAGTGCGGTAGATACTTCTGTACAGGAAGCATTAATGGCAGATATTTCTGTTAACTTAAAGGCGATGTACGGAGCTCTTGCACATCTTGAAGAAGTAACGAATAAAGCAGAAGAAATGGAAGAAGGTGCAGAACAGGGTCATTATTATCATGATGTTGTATTTGCAGCAATGGATGAGTTAAGAAAACCAGCAGATAAGCTTGAAATGTTAGTTGCAAAATCCGCATGGCCATTCCCAAGTTATGGTGATTTAATCTTTGAAGTTTAAGAAACAGTCTAAGAAATAAATTAAAAAACGAACCCCGAAGGTAGTATATCGTATCTTCGGGGTTCGTTTTTTCTTGATTTCCATCTTATGAATTAAATCATACGCTGGATTTCTTCCTCATAGTGTGCTATGATAATTCTCGATTGTATACGCAGTAAAATGAAGGAGCGTTAGAGATGAATTACATTTCTTTAATAGAAGAGTTAAAAAAAAGGGGCAGTGTTCCAGGGCTTGATGCCATTGAAGGTTTGTTAGAAGAACTTGGACATCCGGAAGATAATTTAAAGATTGTGCATATTGCCGGAACGAATGGAAAGGGCTCCATCTTTGCCTATCTTTCTTCTATATTAATAGCAGCAGGCTTTAAGGTTGGAAGATATATTTCTCCTACCATTTCCTGTTATGAAGAAAGATTCCAGATTAATGGGAAATATATTACAAAAGATAAGTTAGCGCGGTTATATAATATTGTAGAAGAAGCAATGAAAAGAGAAGAAGAAAAAACAGGTCTAAAACCAACTCTTTTTGAAGTGGAAACAGCCATTTCTTTCTTGTATTTTAAGGAAGAAGAAGTGGATTATGCACTAATCGAAGTTGGAATGGGTGGAAGAATGGATGCGACCAATGTAATCAGGCATCCAGAACTTACTGTTATTTCATCAATAAGCTATGATCATCAGGCATTTTTAGGTGATACTTTAGAAGAAATTTCCTGGCAAAAAGCCGGAATTATAAAAGAGAGCTGTCCGGTTGTTTTGTCTGAGAATTCGGATGAAGTTTGTAAAGTTATAGAGCAGGAAGCAAAGAAGAAAAGGGTGAAATGTATTGAGATAGAACCGACGGACTATGAGGTACTATCGGAGACCCCTTATGGAAGTACGTTTTTGTGGAAAGAACAAAGGTATGAGACAAAGCTTCCGGGGAGACATCAGGTTTCAAATGCGGTTACAGCACTTGCCGCATCCGAATATTTATTTCATAAAGATTATGAGAAAAATAATGCAAGGAAAGCTATTGCTAAAAAATTAGATGAGATGAATGTGAAATCAGCACAGCAGGGAGGTATTATCCGCACGTGCTGGCCGGGAAGATTAGAAGTTCTAAAAAAAGAACCCCTATTTTACAGAGATGGGGCGCACAATCCGGATGGAGCTAAGAAATTAGCTGCATTTTTACAAAAATATTTTACAAATAAGAAAATCATTTATATAATGGGAGTGTTAAAGGATAAAGAATATAAGAAAATGCTCCGATATCTTATGCCGATGGCAAAAGAAGTTTATGTATTTAAGCCAAACAATGAAAGAGGATTGTCAGCGCAGATTTTAGCAGATACGATAAAAGAAGTGGCAGATGTTTCTGTCACGATTGAATCAGATGTAAATGCAGCAGTTTTTCGGGCACTGGATACCGCTAAGCCAGATGATGTACTTGTGGCTTGTGGATCCCTTTCTTTTATGGAAGAAATGGAGGATATATTGTGAAAATAGGAAAGTACGAATTTGACCTTTTACATAAAGGGTATATCATGGGAATTTTAAATGTGACACCGGATTCTTTTTCAGATGGTGGAAAGTTTCAGTCTGTGGATCTTGCATTAAAGCAGGCAGAAAGAATGATAAATGAAGGAGCAGCTATTTTAGATATCGGTGGGGAATCTACAAGACCAGGACACAAAAAGATTACAGATCAGGAAGAGATAGAAAGAGTTGTACCGGTTATTGAAGCCATAAAAAAGAATTTTGATATTGCGATATCATTAGATACTTATAAATACGAAGTTTCTAAAGCAGGAATTGCTGCGGGAGCGGATATGATTAATGATATCTGGGGATTAAAATGGGATGAAAGGCTTGCGCCTCTGCTTGCGAAAGAAGATGTTGCCTGTTGTCTGATGCATAACAGAGATAATCATGAATATAAAGATTTTATTGAAGATTTTTGCTCAGATATAGAGGAAACTCTTGCTATCGCAAAAAAAGCAGGAATTAAGGAAGAAAGAATTGTTCTTGATCCGGGGGTAGGTTTTGGAAAGAACTTTGAACAGAATCTTTCTATTATGAAGCATATGGACGTTTTTTCAAGATGGGGGCTTCCGGTTCTTCTGGGCACTTCGAGAAAGTCTGTGATTGGTCTTGCTTTGGATTTACCGGTAGATCAAAGAGAAGAAGGAACTGCTGCAACAACGGTTCTTGGAAGAATGAAAGGTGCTTCTATTTTTCGTGTACATGATGTAAAGACAAATTACAGAGAAATGAAAATGATTGAGGCAATTCTGGAGGCAAAATAAATGGACGAGATAAGTGTAAAGAATCTGGAAGTCTTCTGTCACCATGGGGTGTACAAGGAAGAGAATGTTCTTGGACAGAAGTTTCTGGTAGATATTATATCTAAAGTGGATACAAGAGAAGCCGGGAAAACAGATGAACTTGCTCTGTCTGTAAGTTATGGAGATATCTGTCGGTGTGTTAAAAAAGAGATGACAAAGCAAAATGATAAGCTTTTAGAAAGAGTAGCTGAACGTCTTGCCGAATGTATTCTTTTACAATTTCCACAGATAAATGAAGTAGAGATTGAAGTGAAAAAGCCATGGGCGCCAGTATTAATGCATATGGACTATGCTTCCGTTAAAATTAAGAGGAGCTGGCATAAAGTATATATTGGTGTTGGTTCGAATCTTGGAGAGCGGGAAGAATATATGAAACTGGCAAAAGAACGGGTAAGTGGATTGCCCAAGACAAGAAATTTTAAGTCTGCTGCCATTATTGAGACGGAGCCTTATGGTTATACCGAGCAGGGAAAGTTCTTAAACACAGTATATTATATAGAAACCCTTTATACTCCGGAAGAGTTTCTTGACAAGCTTCACCAGATTGAGAATGAAGCAAACCGTAAAAGAGAAATCCACTGGGGACCAAGAACATTAGATCTTGATATCCTTTTATATGATAATCTAATAACGGAAGATGAAGAGTTAACCCTTCCACATCCGGAGATGACAAAGCGGCTTTTTGTATTAGAACCACTATGCATGTTATATCCAAGAGGAATACATCCGTTAGAACGAAGAAGATACGCAGATATTTTAGAGGACTTAAAAGGAAAAGAACAATAAAGGAAGCAGTTATAGAATGGACAAAGAAATAAGAAAAGTAGATGATATACGAGATGATATTAGTAAGATAGATTATCAAATTGCAGAACTGTTTGAGAAAAGAATGGGATTTGCGGCAGAATTGGCGCTTTCTAAAAAAGCCTTCGGCGAATCCATTTATAATAAAAATAAAGAAGATGAAAAGATGTCTGATATTACAAAGAACCGTTCTAACCCATTTGTCGTAAAAGGGTTGGAAGAAATTTTTATTCAGATGATGTCTATTAGTCGAAAGTATCAATATCATATGGTACATCAGAGAGACCGTTATATTGAAAATTATTTTACGGAAGTTCCGGAACTTGTTATGTTTCCGGACACAAGAGTGGTATATCCGGGTGTTCCAGGCTCTTTTTCAGAGATGGCATGCGAAAAGTTTTTCGGGGCAGATGTTGACCATTATGCAGTTGTTAATTTTAAAGATGTTGCAATGGCTTTAAATAACGGAGATGCAGATTA
This sequence comes from Anaerobutyricum soehngenii, assembly GCF_009697165.1. NCBI lineage: Bacteria > Bacillati > Bacillota > Clostridia > Lachnospirales > Lachnospiraceae > Anaerobutyricum > Anaerobutyricum soehngenii. Next base: position 13,974 of record NZ_VULP01000023.1, read on the forward strand.
CGGGGTACTCCCAATCGAGAATTCCTCCGCAGGAGATGTTACCGGCGTTTATGATATCCTGCTTGAGAATGATGTATGCATGGTGGGAGAAGTTTTTGTAAAAGTCGAGCACTGCCTTTTAGGCTGTCCCGGTAGCAAGATTAAAGATATAGAACTTGTTCTCTCTCATCCGCAGGGTTTGATGCAGTGTACTCCTTATTTAGAAAAGCTTGATGTAAAGAAAGTCAGTGTAGAAAATACTGCCATTGCAGCAGAAAGAGTAGCCAGAGAAAAGATTATGACACAGGCAGCAATCGCAAGCCGCCGTGCTGCAAAACTCTATGGTCTTGATATTTTAGATGCAGGTATTAATTTTGATAAAAATAATGTCACACGTTTTGTGATTCTTTCCAAAAAAAGACAATATACACAGAATGCAAACAAGATCAGTATTTCTTTTTCTCTGCTTCATGAGAGTGGAACACTTTATAATATATTATCTCATTTCTTATATAATGATTTGAACTTAAGTCATATTGAATCTGTTCCGTTGCCGGATCAGCAGTGGGAATATCGTTTTTATATTGATATCAGCGGGAACTTACATGACCCGGCAGTGAAAAATGCACTTCAGGGTGTTCGTACGGAAGTTGCAGATTTTAAAATTTTAGGAAACTATTAAACGGTCTATAAAAGGAGCATAGAGTACATGAGTGAAACAGTAAAAAATAAGCATGTGAAAAAGAAAAATCCTATAGGACTGGTTTTAAAGACAATAATTACAGTGTTTCTTCTTTTCCTCACCGGGTATGTATGTACTCATTTTATGGAATATCAAAAGAATGCGACAAATCAGGTAAATAAATATCGGATTGATCAGGTCTGCCAGTTGTCATCCAATTCTATAGTGAGTCAGAAATTTGTGGCAAAGCATAAGCATTTAAAAACAGTAAAAGTTTATTTTGGAAATGATTATTCCGGACAGGCAAAGGGAAAGGTAGTTCTTAATATTATTGATTTAAATACCGGAAAGAGTCTGGTGGAGCTTAAAAAGAATATCGGTGATCTGGTAAATAATGATTATACAGAGTTTAAGACGAACCTTCAGCTTACGAAAAAGAAAGAGTACAGTATTCAGCTTACGACAAGTGGAGCAGAATCTGGAAAAGAACCATTAGTATTTCAGTGGACAACAAAAGAGAGTGGTTTTCGCGGTAAATTAAAGATTAATCAGGAAGAACAGGGCAAATACCTTGTTTCTAAATTATATTATCCGGTAACAATTTATCGGCAGTGGGCAGGAATCTGTGTAATGATGGCATTAGTGCTTTTCCTTTTATGGTTTGCATTACCGGCTCCGGAGGCAGCAAAAAAAGTAATAGGACAGATTTTATTTTTTGCTGCACCCCTATTTACATTCTGGTTTGTGGAACGATTTACAGATAATCCAATCCTTCGAATGAGACAGGCGGAGTTCTGGTTGAATATACTGGTGTATTATCTCTTTTTTGGATTATTATATCTTATATTTAATTCAAGAAAAGTATCCGTTACGGTTGGAAGCATTTTGTGGTGTATTATCGGGATTGCCAATTACTATGTATTAAGCTTTAAAGGAGCGCCGATTGTTCCGTCAGATATTATGTCAGCACAGACGGCAGCGAACGTGGCGGAAAATTACACATACAGCATACAGCCAATTTTTGTATGGAATGTTTTATTCCTGCTATTGTATCTGGCTGTATTATGGCGTTGTCCGTCTTCAAAGAAGCTGACCTGGAAAAAGCGTATTGTTATGCTGGTAGTAATTGGTCTGCTTAGTTCTATACTCGGACATTTTGTCATAGAACAAAAAACATTAAAAAGCTTTGGAATTAAAAATAATGTGTGGGATCAGAAAAAAGGATATGCTAAAAACGGTCTGTTTTTTGGTTTTGTTTTAAATATGAACTCACTTGTACAGGAAAAACCTTCAGATTATTCTGTGGAAGCAGCACAAGACATTGCAGAAAAATATGAAGAGAAGTTTGCAAATGATGATTCTGGAAAGAAGAAAGGCCGTCTTCAAACTGCTGATGGGACAAAGCCAAATGTTATCGGCATTATGAATGAGGCATTTTCTGATTTGAGTGTTATTAACGAATTTTCTACAAATGAAGATTATATGCCATATATTCACAGTTTAAAGAAAAATACGATTAAAGGTTCTTTATACATGTCAATCTTTGGTTCAGGAACCTGTAATTCTGAGTTTGAATTTTTGACAGGGAACAGTATGTCTTTCTTGCAGAATGGAATTATCGCTTACACGCAGGTTGTAAAGGCAAAACTTCCTAATATGACATATCTTTTAAAAGGACAGGGATACAAAGGCAATCTGGCACTTCATCCATATCTTGCTTCCGGATGGAATCGTGTGCAGGTCTATGATTATATGGGATTTGATCATTTCTATTCGGAAACCGATTTTAAAAATCCGAAAATGTTCCGAAAATATATATCCGATAAGTCTGATTTTAAAAAGATAGAAGAATTATATGAGAACCGTACAGAGAAAGAGGAACCATTCTATCTATTTAATGTCACGATGCAGAACCATGGAGGATTTGACAAGACATATACGAATTTTCATAATGATATCCAGATTACTGACAGCCATAAAAATGAGCAGGCTGAACAGTATCTGTCTCTTGTGAAAAAAACAGATAACGCTTTTAAACAGTTGACAAACTATTTTTCAAAAGTAAAAGAACCTACGATCATTGTTATGTTTGGCGATCATCAGCCGGCTGTGCAGAGTAGTTTTTATGACAGCTTGTTTGGAAAGAATGCCGGAAGCCTTACAAATGAAGAACTCATGAATAAGTACAGAACGCCATTTATTATTTGGGCAAACTATGATATAAAAGAAACAACAATTGATAAGATGAGTGCCAATTATTTAAGCGCCTATATAATGAAAGAAGCGGGCTTAGAGACCAGCCCTTATCAGAAGTTTTTATTAAAACTTCGTAAAAAACTTCCTGTTCTTACGGCAATGGGATGCTTTGATAAGAATGGAAAATATTATGAGTCTGCGTTAGAATCGCCTTATAGCGATATGGTAAAAGAGTATCAGATATTACAATATAATAATTTAATCGATACAAAACATACAGTGGATTCTTTCTTTTATCTGGATGAAAAACAGAAAAAATAGAAAGGGAAAGAATTGAAGGCAGAATCTGTTTTATGATACGGAAAAGGAGGCGCAAATGAGAGTGAGTCCATATGTAGCGATTGTGATAGGTTCTAAAAATATGCTTATGAAAGTATATGAAATTTCTGCTGCAAAAGGAATTCGTACGATAGATGAGATCCGTTATGAATATGAACTTGGAAAAGAAGCGTATTTTACAAGAAAGATCACTTTTGCTCAGATTGAAGAAATATGCAGTGTATTAGAACAGTTTCAACAGAGAATGAAAGAGTATGACGTTACAGAATTTCATTGTTATGCAACAAGTGCGATTCGAAATGCTAAAAATCAGGTATCTGTTCTGAATCAGATTAAGGTTCGTACAGGAATTGACGTTATCATGCTCAGCAATTCAGAACTCCGTTTTCTTATGTATAAGGGAATACAGGTGTTAAAGCTGGATTTCAATAAGATTATTGAAAAGAATACCGCAATTTTAGATATTGGATCAGGTAGTGTACAGATATCCTTGTTTGATAAACAGGTGCTTTACATGACACAGAACCTTGATATTGGTACAGCGAAGGTGCGGGAATTCTCAGAATCTGTTGGAAATAATGTACTGGATTACATTTCTGTATTGGAAGAATATATTCAATATGAAGTAGATATGTTTAAGAGTGGCTACTTAAAAGATAAGGATATTAAGAATGTCATTGCCATCGGGGATGAAATCAAGAATATTAATCGTCTTGTGCCGGAACTCCATCTTGAGGATACGATGAGTTACGAGCAGATTCAGTATATTTATAAAAAGATTAAAAAGGCATCCTATCAGGATATTGCTATAAAGTATGGACTTTCTATGGAAGATGCGCGGATGGTACTTCCGTCAGTTCTCGTTTATAAAACATTTTTAGAACGATCAAAGGCAGACACGATTTATATCTGTTCTACGAATTTGTGTGACGGCAGTGTGGTAGATTATGCGCAAAAAATGAAAAAGATAAAAGTTTCGCATGATTTCTATCAGGATATTATCGCTTCAGCCAGATATATTGGTAAGCGGTATCGTTACAGTAAGATTCATGCACAGTATATCGCGGAACTTGCATTGGAAATATTTGATAAAACAAAAAGGTTTCATGGACTTACACAAAGAGACCGGCTGATTCTTGAAATCTCAGCAATTCTTCATGATATTGGAAAATATGTAAATCTAAATGATCCGGGAAAGAATGGATATCAGTTAATCATGTCCACAGAAATCATGGGACTCTCCCACCGGGAAAGGGAAGAAATTGCAAATATTGTTCTCTATAATACGCAGGAACTACCGGATACGGATGAGCTTGAAACCGCTTTTTGGAGAGAAGAATATCTTCGTATTGCCAAACTTTCTTCTATTTTGAGGCTGGCAAATGCTTTGGATCGTGGACATAAGCAAAAGTTTGAAAATTGTTCTATGATGAGAAAAGGACAAGAACTGATTATCACATTAGAAACGAATCAGGATATTACACTCGAGATTACCCGATTTTCTAAAAAAGCGGAGTTGTTTAGCGAATTTACAGGCATCACACCAGTATTGAAGCAGCGGAGAGCATTATAGGGGAGGTAGAATATGAACAAAAGCGTTTTTGATCAACCAGATAACTTTACAAACAGAGAATTAAGTTGGCTGGAATTTAATCAGCGTATTCTTGGAGAAGCAAGAGACCGCAAAAATCCCTTGTTTGAGCGAATGAAGTTTTTAAGTATCACTGCCTCTAACCTGGATGAATTTTTTATGGTACGTATCGCATCTTTAAAAGATATGGTGAATGCAGGATATCAGAAGAAAGATATTGCCGGAATGACTGCGCAGGAACAGTTACGTGCACTTAATGAAAAAATGCAGGCATTTTGTGAGAAACAATATACAACTTATAATCGTGCATTGTTACCGAAACTTTCGGAGGAAGGGTTGGAAATTATTTCTTTTTCGGAACTCTCAGAAAAAGAAATGGACTTTCTCGAAGAATATTTTCACAAAAATATATATCCGGTTCTTACACCGATGGCGATTGATTCTTCAAGACCGTTTCCTTTAATCCAGAATAAAACATTGAATATTGCCGCATTGATAAAAAGCCGCAATAAAGATAAAAAGGAAAAGAAAGAATATGATATCGCGACAGTGCAGGTACCTTCTGTTCTTCCAAGAGTAATTCTTCTTCCCCAGAAAGATGGACCAAAGAGAAAATGCAGAGTCATTTTATTGGAAAATGTAATAGAACATTATTTAGATGTCCTGTTCCTCAATCACGAGATTATCTGTTCAGCGCCTTACCGTATTATGAGAAATGCGGATTTATCAATTGACGAAGATGATGCGGAAGATTTATTAAAAGAAATCGAGAAGTCGTTAAAAATGCGACAGTGGGGAGAAGTTATTAAGTTTGAATATGAAGAGCGTATGGATAAACGTCTTGTAAAGTATTTAAAAAAGCAGTTTAAAGTTCATTCCTGTGATATGTACGCATTTAATGGACCGCTTGACCTTACTTTTCTTATGAAATGTTATGGGATTGAAGGGTTTGAAGACTTAAAAGAGGCTCCTTATATCCCACAGAAAAATAAAAAGCTGCGGGCAGATAAAAATATATTTAATCAGATTCGAAAAGGCGATGTATTGCTGCATCATCCTTATGAGAGTTTTGATCCAATCGTTGCTTTTATTAAACAGGCCGCTGAAGACGAAAACGTTCTTGCTATTAAACAGACACTTTATCGTGTCAGTGGACATTCCCCTATTATAGCAGCACTTGCACAGGCTGCCGAGAATGGAAAGCAGGTTACAGTATTAGTAGAATTAAAGGCTCGATTTGATGAAGAGAATAACATTAACTGGGCGAGAAAACTGGAAAAAGCGGGATGTCATGTTATTTATGGATTGGTTGGATTAAAGACACATTGTAAAATTGCGCTTGTTGTACGAAGAGAAGCAGATGGAATTCGCCGTTATGTGCATCTTGGAACAGGAAATTATAACGATTCTACGGCAAAGCTTTATACAGATACCGGTATGTTCACATGCAGAAATGCTGTAGGTGAAGATGCTACAGCAGTATTTAATATGTTAAGCGGCTATTCTGAACCTGCAAACTGGAATCAGTTGATCGTAGCGCCTATCTGGATGAAAAAGCGTTTTCTTGAGATGATCGCCAGGGAAACACAGAATGCAAAGGAAGGAAAGCCGGCAAGGATTATTGCAAAATGCAATTCTCTTTGTGACCGCAAAATTATTCTCGCATTATACGAGGCTTCCTGTGCCGGAGTACAGATTGACTTAATTGTACGTGGAATCTGTTGTCTTGTTGCAGGAAAGCCGGGAGTTAGTGAAAATATCAGAGTACGTTCTATCGTAGGTACATTTCTCGAACATGCAAGAATTTTCTATTTTTATAATGATGGAAATGAAGAAGTGTATATGGGAAGTGCCGACTGGATGCCTAGAAATCTTGACAGACGAGTAGAAATTGTCTTTCCGGTTGAAGCACCGGATTTAAAAGAAAAGGCAAAACATATACTGGATGTACAGCTTCGGGATACATTAAAGGCACATTGTCTTTTAGAAGATGGTACGTACCGAAAAGTAGATCGACGTGGAAAAGAAGCAGTGGAAGCACAGAAAACGTTTTGTGAAGAAGCGATAGCCGCTGCAAATGAATCAAAAGAAAAAGTACGCAAAAAGCGTACATTTGACCCACTATTTTCACCGCAGGAGGCAGAATGAAGAATTATAAAAGAGTAGTGCTGTTGCTGTGTATCATGCTTTTAACAGGGGCACTTGCAGGGTGTGGATGGAGTAAAAAGGGAAAAGATAAATCTGAAAATAGTACGAAATCTTCTGAAGATAAGGCTGTGGATGAGATTACTCTTGATGGAATGGTTTCCGATGCCCTTTCTAAGATGACATTAAAAGAAAAAATCGGTCAGTTGTTTGTTGTCTGTACAGACTCCCTTGATTTTAATGCAGAAACAGAAGTAACAGAGAAGATGAGAAAGAATCTTGAGGAATATAAACCGGGTGGGGTAATCTTTTTTTCTTATAATTTAAAAAATCGTACCCAGGTAAAAGAAATGATTTCAGATATGCAGAAAACCGCAGAAATCCCATTATTTACAGCGGTAGATGAGGAAGGTGGTTCCGTCGCAAGAATTGCGAACTCTAAAAATATGCAAACGACAAAGTTTCCGTCTATGGCAGAAATCGGAAAGACCGGAGACAGCAAAAATGCATATCACGTAGGGGAAACCATTGGAAAAGAAATTTATGAACTGGGATTTAATCTGGATTTTGCACCAGTCGCAGATATTAATACAAATGCTGAAAATACCGAGATAGGAAATAGAAGTTTTGGTTCTGAGCCCAAAACGGTAGCTGATATGGTCTCTCAGGAAGTGAAAGGATTACAGGCACAGGGAGTAAGTGCTACATTGAAGCATTTTCCGGGACAGGGACAGTGCGGAGAAGATACACATAAAGGATATGTAGAGCTGAATGCAACCATTGACCAATTGCGTGATGTGGAATTTCTTCCGTTTAAATCGGGAATTTCTGCTGGTGCGGATATGGTTATGATATCTCATGTAGCGGTAAGCCAGATTACGGGAAAAGAAACACCGGCATCCCTGACAAAGCTTATGGTAACTGATATATTAAGAGAAGAGCTGCAGTTTGATAATGTCATTATTACCGATGCTATGAATATGAAAGTTATTACAAAGTTTTATGATGCAGACCAGGCTGCTGTCATGGCAATCGAAGCAGGAAACGATATGATTCTTATGCCAGATAATTTTGAGCAGGCATTTGAAGGTGTTTTAGAAGCAGTTAAAGATGGAACTTTATCAGAGAGTCAGATTGATGAGGCGGCAGGTCGTGTCCTTTCTGTAAAGATTAAAAGAGGGATTCTTCCTGAAAGTTCAAAGTTGTTTCGGCATAATGAAGGAAAGTAATCTGTAGGATTCATAAAAAATACTATATAAAATATACGAAAAATTTGTGAATGGTTCTGAATTATGAGAAATGGCTTGTATAGACCCTTATTTTATGTTAGTATACAATCGTTTTAATATGCTAATTAAATTAATTCACTAATGAAATTATGGAGGAAGAAAATGGCGTTTGATATGGAAGAACAGTTTTCTGAAGAATGTGTGGATTCTGGAATTCACGAAGAGTGCGGAGTGTTTGGAGCATATGATTTTGATGGCAATGATATCGCTTCAACGGTGTATTATGGGTTGTTTGCTCTGCAGCACAGAGGACAGGAAAGCTGTGGTATTGCAGTTTCGGATACCAACGGTCCTAAGAAGAACATTCAGGTTCATAAAGGAATGGGCCTTGTCAACGAAGTGTTTAACAGTGAGAACCTTGAGAAGTTAAAGGGGAATATCAGTGTAGGTCATGTCAGATATTCAACCGCAGGTTCAAGTACCAGAGAGAATGCACAGCCATTAGTACTGAATTATTATAAAGGTACGCTTGCGCTTGCGCATAACGGTAATCTAGTGAATGCTCTCGAACTTCGTCAAGAGCTTGAAAGAACAGGCGCTATTTTTCAGACAACAATTGACTCTGAAGTAATTGCGTATCATGTGGCAAAGGAAAGAATTTTTGCTGCAACAGCAGAGGAAGCAGTATTAGCAGCAATGCGTAAGTTAAAGGGTGCCTATTCTCTTATCGTAATGAGTCCGCGAAAGCTGATCGGTGCAAGAGATCCATTTGGTTTCCGCCCACTTTGTATCGGAAAAAGAGATAATACATATTTCCTTACTTCAGAAACCTGTGCTCTTGATACAGTTGGTGCAGAATTTGTAAGAGATGTAGAACCAGGAGAAGTAGTTACTCTGACTCCGAAGGGAATTGAGTCTAACAAAGAACTTTGTTTTAAAGATCCATCGAAGCAGGCAAGATGTATTTTTGAATATATTTATTTTGCAAGACCAGATGCAGTAATTGATGGCGTTGGTGTGTATGCCAGTCGTATTAAAGCTGGAAAGTTCCTTGCAATGGATTCGCCAGTAGATGCAGATATGGTTGTTGGTGTTCCAGAATCAGGTAATCCGGCAGCACAGGGTTATGCCATGGAATCAGGGATTCCTTACGGAACAGCTTTCATTAAGAACTCTTATGTTGGAAGAACCTTTATCAAGCCGAAACAGAGTATGCGTGAGAGTAGTGTACAGGTAAAGTTGAACGTATTGAAGGATGCCGTAAAAGGAAAGAGAATTGTCATGATCGATGATTCTATCGTACGTGGAACAACTTGCCGACGTATTGTTCGTATGTTAAAGGATGCGGGAGCCAAAGAAGTTCATGTAAGAATCAGTTCTCCTCCATTTTTACATCCTTGTTATTTTGGAACAGATATCCCGTCAGAAGATCAGCTTGTTGCATATGGCAAGACTCTGGATGAAATTTGTGAAAGTATTGAAGCAGATACATTAGCTTACCTTCATATGGATCGTTTAAAAGAGTTAAACGAGGGATTACCATACTGTGATGCCTGCTTCAGTGGAAATTATCCAATCGAGCCACCGACACAGGACATCAGAGGAGAACAGGGTTAAAGAGTTCCAAAATCATCATAGAAGTAGTGAATGAAAATATAGATTCTATTTTATAATTTAGAATATAAAGAGAAGAAAAGCGATAACAATTAAGTTACCACAGGAGGTAAAAACAATGTACGACAAATATCAGAGCCCTCTTTCAGAAAGATATGCCAGCAAAGAAATGCAGTATATTTTCTCTCCAGACAAAAAGTTTAAAACATGGAGAAAGCTTTGGATTGCGTTGGCAGAAACAGAATATGAATTAGGTCTTTCCAGCGTGACAAAGGAGCAGATCGAGGAACTGAAGGCACATGCCGATGATATTAACTTTGATGTTGCAAAAGCAAGAGAAAAGGAAGTGCGCCACGATGTTATGTCCCATGTATATGCATATGGTGTGCAGTGTCCAAATGCAAAAGGAATCATTCATCTTGGAGCAACATCCTGCTATGTAGGTGATAATACAGATATTATCGTTATGACAGAGGCTCTTAAGTTAGTAAGAAACAAGCTGGTTAACGTAATCGCAGAGCTTTCCGGCTTTGCTATGAAGTATAAAGATCTTCCTACACTCGCATTTACACATTTTCAGCCGGCACAGCCAACAACTGTTGGTAAGAGAGCAACGTTATGGTTACATGATCTTATGCTTGACTTAGAAGATTTAGATTATGTTATCAGTACAATGAAGCTTTTAGGTTCTAAAGGAACAACGGGAACACAGGCAAGTTTCTTAGAATTATTTAACGGGGATCATGAGACAATCCGTAAAATTGATGGAAAGATTGCAGAGAAGATGGGATTTGATGCATGTTATCCTGTTTCCGGACAGACATATTCCCGTAAGGTTGACAGTCGTGTATTGAACGTACTTTCCGGAATCGCACAGTCTGCACATAAATTCTCTAATGATATTCGTCTTTTACAGCATTTAAAAGAAATCGAAGAGCCATTTGAGAAGCATCAGATCGGTTCTTCCGCTATGGCATATAAGAGAAATCCAATGAGAAGTGAGCGAATTGCTTCTCTGGCGAATTATGTAATGTCTGATACAATGAATCCTGCGCTTGTGGCATCCACACAGTGGTTTGAACGAACACTGGATGATTCTGCAAACAAACGTCTTTCTGTACCGGAAGGATTCCTTGCTATCGATGGTATTCTCGATCTTTATCTTAATGTTGTAGATGGTCTTGTAGTATATCCAAAGGTAATCGAAGCACATCTTATGAGAGAACTTCCATTTATGGCAACAGAGAATATCATGATGGATGCAGTAAAGGCCGGCGGAGACCGTCAGGAACTTCATGAAAGAATTCGTCAGCATTCCATGGCAGCAGGACGTGTTGTTAAGGAAGAAGGAAAAGATAATGATCTTCTTGAAAGAATTGCGGCAGACCCAGCATTTGGAATGACAATGGATCAGCTTCAGGCAATTATGAAACCAGAGAACTTTGTAGGAAGAGCTCCGGAACAAACAGAGGAGTTTGTCAGCGAATATGTTAAGCCTGTGCTTGATGAGAATAAAGATATTCTTGGAATGAAAGCAGAGATTAATGTGTAAACTTCGCATTGACATGCTATAAAGAAATACGTATAATACTAAGGGTTATCGGTAACGATAACCCTTAAATTATGTGAGAATGAAGTAACAGGAGAAGGAACCCTTAAAGTTGGAAAGGTGGTTGTCAGTTGAATAACAAAGATACAAAAGAAACAAATGTGCTTGCGCAAGCATCGATATTGATGGTTGCAGGCATTATAACAAGAATTATAGGGGTATTATACCGAAGTCCATTAACAAGTGTTATTGGAGATGAAGGAAACGGATATTATGGTATTGCAGTGAATATTTATACGATGATATTATTAGTATCTTCTTATAGTATTCCGATGGCAGTTTCTAAGGTTGTCTCATCTAAATTAGCAGTACACCAGTATCGTAATGCACATAAAGTATTTAAATGTGCCCTTATGTATGTTTTGGTTGTAGGAGGGATTGCCAGTCTCATTACATTCTTTGGCGCTTCCATATTAATTCCTTCGAATCAGCCCAAAGCAATTCCTGTTCTTAGAATTTTAGCGCCAACCATTTTTTTCTCTGGATTTTTAGGGGTATTCCGAGGATATTTTCAGGCACATGGAACAATGGTTCCGACCTCTCTTTCTCAGATTATTGAACAGGTAGCGAATGCCGTCATCAGTATTGGAGCAGCTCTTTTATTCATCCATATATTTGCAGGAGGAGACGCAGATAAAGTTCCAGTATTTGGTGCGATGGGAAGTGCAGCGGGTATCGGTGCGGGAGTAATTACCGGACTGTTATTTATGCTGTTTATTTATTCCTGTAATAAAAAGTATTTTAGAAAAGAGATACAGAAGGATAGTTCTGGCGTAGATAGTTCTTACAGAGATATTTTTAAAATTATCTTTTTAATGGTCACTCCAGTGATCTTAAGTACATTTGTATATAATATCAGTACGGTTGTTGATCAGACATTATTTATGGATGTTATGGGATTTAAAAAGATGAATTCCCGAATTGCAGCATCTTTATATGGTGTATTTCAGACAAAATATACAGTTCTTATTAATATGCCTGTCGCTATCGCCAATTCTATGTCTACGGCAATGATTCCGGCGATTTCTTCAAGCTATGCACTGGAGAATTATAAAAAATGTAATACACATGTAAAGGAAGCTATTCATTTTACAATGATTATCAGCATTCCGGCAGCAATCGGGATGGGAGCGCTTGCTTATCCAATCATGGAAGTTTTATTTCCTCAAAAGGCAACGATTGATTTGGCGGTAAGTATTTTACGTGTGGGATGTATCAGTATTATTTTTTATGCACTTTCTACAGTAAGTAATGGTGTTTTGCAGGGAATCGGAAAAGTAAACATTCCTCTTCGGAATGCAGCCATCGCTCTTTTCCTGCATGTGGTGGTGCTTGCTCCACTGTTATACTTTACAGATTTGGATTTATATGCCCTTGTGCTTGCTACGATGTTCTATGCATTCCTTATGTGTTTACTGAATAATTTAAGTGTGCGTAAGTATCTGGGATATCGTCAGGAAATGAAAAAGACATTTATTATTCCAGTAATCTGCTCTGCGATAATGGGTATTTTATGTTATATTTTCTACCAGGGTATTTATCTGATCTTATCAGGAGTACTGGGAAGTTTTATTCATTTAAGGATATTGGTATTTATCTGTCTTATGATTTCTGTGGTATTTGCAGTTATCGTATATTTTGTTCTGGAATTAAAGTTAAAGGGAATTACAGAAGCAGAGCTTCGAAAGTTTCCAAAAGGACAGCTGCTTGTCAGAATGGCAAAGAAAAGTAATTTATTGTAATTAGAATTATTCTTTACTTATAAAAGAAAGTAAGTTATAATGAAATGTGTTTGGGCACTGGGTCAGGCCATGCCCATAAAATACTAAGTTTTTAAAGCTGGGAGGAATGAGCTCATGGTAAAAGCAATTGTAGGCGCAAACTGGGGAGACGAAGGTAAAGGTAAGATTACTGATATGCTCGCACAGGATTCTGATATTATTATCCGTTTTCAGGGTGGCGCCAATGCAGGCCATACAATTATAAATGATTATGGAAAGTTTGCACTCCACACATTACCATCAGGTATTTTCTACGATCATACAACAAGTATCATCGGTAATGGAGTAGCATTGAACATACCTGTACTTTTTAACGAGTTAAAGGAAATAACTTCTAAGGGAGTACCTGAACCTAAGATTTTAATTTCTGATCGTGCACAGATCGTAATGCCGTATCATATTCTTTTTGATGAATATGAGGAAGAGCGTTTAGCTGGTAAGTCATTTGGTTCTACAAAGTCCGGAATCGCACCATTTTATTCTGATAAGTATGCTAAAGTAGGTTTTCAGGTAAGTGAATTATTTGAAGAAGAGGCAGAACTGAAAGAGAAGATTGAGCGTGTAATCGTACAGAAGAATATTTTATTAGAGCACCTTTATCATAAACCGTTAATTGATACAGATGAATTGTATAATACATTAATGGAATATAAAGAGATGATTGCTCCTTATGTATGCAATGTATCTGCTTACTTAGATAAGGCAATCAAAGAAGGCAAGAATATTTTATTAGAAGGACAGTTAGGAACATTAAAAGATCCTGATCATGGAATTTATCCAATGGTAACATCTTCTTCTACCTTAGCTGCATATGGAGCAATCGGAGCAGGTATCCCTCCATATGAGATCAAGAAGGTTGTCACTGTTTGTAAGGCATACAGCAGTGCTGTAGGAGCAGGTGCGTTTGTAAGTGAAATCTTTGGTGATGAAGCACAGGAACTTCGTGTTCGCGGTGGTGATGGCGGAGAATTTGGAGCTACAACCGGAAGACCAAGAAGAATGGGCTGGTTTGACTGCGTTGCTTCTAAGTACGGATGCCGCCTTCAGGGAACAACAGATGTTGCATTTACAGTAGTTGATGTACTTGGATATCTTGATGAGATTCCTGTATGTACAGGTTATGAGATTGACGGAGAAGTAACAACAGAATTCCCTGTAACAAACCAGTTAGAGAAGGCAAAACCTGTGTTAGAAGTACTTCCGGGATGGAAGTGTGATATCCGCGGAATTAAGAAATACGAAGATTTACCGGAGAATTGCCGTAAATATATTGAATTCGTAGAAGAACATATTGGATATCCAATCACTATGGTTTCTAACGGTCCTGGAAGAGATGATATCATCTATCATGGATTTGAGAAATAATACGGATACCAAAGGAGGTAATTCATGAAGATCCTGACAATTGCAATTCCGAGTTACAATTCTATGGATTATATGCGAAACTGTATTGAAAGTCTTCTTCCTGGTGGAGAAGATGTGGAAATATTGATTGTTGATGATGGTTCAAAAGATGATACTCCTGCGATCGCGGATGAATACCAGGAGAAATATCCTGGTATTGTACGTGCGATTCATCAGGAAAACGGTGGTCATGGAGAGGCAGTGAATGCTGGGCTCCGTAACGCGACCGGTTTCTTTTATAAAGTAGTAGATAGTGATGACTGGGTAGATGCGGAATCTTATCAGAAGATACTTGCCTTTTTAAAAGAGGCGATAAAGGAAGAAGAACCGCTAGATATGCTTCTTTCTAATTATGTATATGAAAAGGTAGGAGCGAAGCATAAAAAAGTGATTCAGTATCATTCTATCCTGCCGGAGAATCGTTATTTTGGATGGGATGAGATTGGACATTTCCATGCCAGTCAGAATATTTTGATGCATTCGGTAATTTACCGTACAGAGCTGCTGAGAAGTTTTCATTTTGAATTACCAAAACATACATTTTATGTAGATAATATTTTTGTGTACTGGCCATTGCCATACGTAAAGAAGATGTATTATCTTGATGTGGATTTTTATCGATATTTTATTGGACGCGATGACCAGTCTGTTAATGAAACGGTCATGATTTCAAGAATCGATCAGCAGATTCGGGTGAATGAGATTATGATTGATCTTTATGCGAAGCATGAAAGTACATTTTCCTGCCCGCAGCTTAAAGAGTATATGCTCCATTATCTTGAAACGATTCAGATGGTGACATCTGTACTTTTGATGAAGATGAATACACCGGAATCAGAGAAGATGAGAGATGATTTGTGGCATTATCTGGAAGAAAAATCTCCAGAAGGCTATAAGGCATTGAAAAGTTCGGTTCTTGGAAAGATTTCTAAGTCCCACAATAAGCTGAGTCATAAGCTCACGATGGGAGGATATAAGATTGCTCAGAAATGGATCGGATTTAACTAAAAAGTCTTATAAGAATGATATTTTTCTGATATTATTCTTTCTAATCATCGGGCTGGGAACATTTTCTTTTATGCAGCTACATGGTAAGAGTGGAGCCTTGGTAAAGGTTCGTGTGAATAATAAAGAATTTGGAAGCTATTCTTTAAATAAAAATCAGACGATTCGTATTGAAGAAGATGACTGGGAGAATATTCTTGAGATAAAGAATGGAAAGGCCAGTATGATAAAAGCCGACTGTCCTGATAAGATTTGTGTAAATCATGCCGCAATCAGTAAAAAAGGTGAGACTATTGTTTGTCTGCCTCATAAAGTTGTTATTGAAGTGGTCGACCAAGATGGAACACAGAAAGAGAATCAGATAGATATTATCAGCAAGTAATTTAAATTGATATAATTTATTATTTAACAATGATATACTATGTTGGACACAATATTGTTCTATTTCAAATACAGTATTGTAAAACTACACAAAATAATACTCGAACAATCCGATAAAAGCGAATTTTGTTTGTGTATATTAAGGAAAATGACAAAGTTACCAATCGTTAAAAAGATGACGATTCTTGATTTTGTCATTTTTTTCTTATATTATATAGAATGAATTTTATATCAAATTTGAAATGCTTTTGTAAGAATCTATGCGAAAACTTACGATATTGTGCATGAACTATTTGGTTTAAAAAATTTTAGAAAGAAGGTAAAAAAATGGGACTACTAACATTTAAAGGTGGCCTTCATCCGTATGATGGTAAAGAGTTAAGTAAAGATAAACCAATTACTGAATATTTACCACAGGGAGAGCTGGTATACCCTTTAAGTCAGCACATTGGTGCTCCTGCCGTTGCCTGTGTAAAGAAAGGTGACAGAGTATTAGTCGGTCAGAAAATCGCGGAGGCTGGAGGATTTGTTTCTGCCAACATCTATAGCTCTGTTTCTGGAACGGTAAAGAAGATTGAACCTAGAATGACAGTTTCCGGTAATAAGGTAAACGCTGTTGTTGTAGAGAATGATGGCGAGTATGAAACTGTTTCTTTTCAACCAGTAACAGAAAAAACAAATGAAGCAATTATCAATGCAGTAAAAGAAGCGGGTATTGTCGGACTTGGCGGTGCCGGTTTCCCTACGCATGTAAAGCTGTCTCCAAAGGAACCGGACAAAATTGATACGATCATTATTAATGCTGCAGAATGTGAGCCATACATCACTGCAGATTATCGTTGTATGATGGAAATTCCTGAACAGCTTATTTCTGGTCTTAATATTATGCTTTCTTTATTCCCGAAAGCAAAAGGTGTTATCGGTATTGAAGATAATAAGCCAGAAGCGATTGCTAAGTTGACAGAAATGTGTAAAAGTGAAAGCCGTATTGAAGTAGCAGCATTAAAGACAAAGTATCCACAGGGTGCAGAGCGTTCTTTAATTTATGCTGTGACAGGTCGTGCAATTAATTCCTCTATGCTTCCGGCAGATGCAGGATGTATCGTAGATAATGTTGCAACAGCAATTGCCATTCATGAGGCAATTACCCTTGGAAAACCTCTTTACGAGAGAGTGGTAACAGTAACGGGAGATGCCATTAAAAATCCTGGTAACTTCAAGGTGAAAAATGGAACAAATGCAGCAGAATTAGTAGAAGCAGCCGGTGGATTTAAGTCTCAGCCAGAGAAAGTGATTTCTGGTGGTCCTATGATGGGTATGGCCTTATCTACATTGGATGTTCCTTGCGCAAAAACGTTCTCTTCTCTTTTATGTTTTACAAAAGACGAAGTTGCCGCATGTGAACCAAGTAACTGTATTCGCTGTGGTCGTTGTATTTCTGTATGTCCTGCAGGTCTTATGCCTACAAAGCTTTCAGAGATCGCAGATCATGGAGATTTTGCATTATTTGACGAGCTGAACGGATGTGAATGTGTTGAATGTGGATGCTGTTCTTACATCTGCCCGGCAAAGAGAAGATTAACCCAGTCTATGAAGACAGGGCGTCGTGAAGCGATGGCTCTTCGTAGAAAGAAGAAATAGCATAAGGAGAGGTGAAAAAATGAACGAACAATTTTATAACGTGTCAGCCAATCCTCATGTAAGGGATAAGGCTTCTACACATAGCATTATGCTCGATGTAATTATTGCTCTTCTTCCAGCTACTTTATTTGGTTTCTGGAATTTTGGAGTAAAAGCAATTATCAACACAGTAATCTGTGTTGCTGTCTGCGTACTTGCAGAATATGTATGGCAGCGTTGTATGCACCAGAAAGTAACTGTTAAAGATTTCAGTGCAGCACTTACCGGTTTATTATTAGCATTAAACCTTCCACCGGAAGTACCATTCTGGATTCCGGTTATCGGTGGATTATTTGCGATTATTGTTGTAAAACAGCTTTTTGGCGGTCTGGGTCAGAACTTTATGAACCCTGCACTTGGAGCACGTTGTTTCTTATTAATTTCTTTTGCGGGAATTATGACAGATTTCTCTTATAAGGGATTTGGCGGAAGCTTTGATGCAACAACAAGTGCTACCCCTCTTGCAGCTTTAAAGGCAGGAGAAGCTGTAAACTTAAAGGCAATGTTCCTTGGTAATACCGCTGGTACAATTGGTGAGACTTCTGCTATCTTATTAATTCTTGGTGGAATTTATCTGATTGCAAAGAAAATCATAAGCTGGAGAATTCCTGTATGTTATATTGTAACACTTGGTATCTTTGTTCTTCTTTTTGGCGGACAGGGATTCGATATGACATATCTCGCAGAGCAGTTGTGTGGTGGCGGATTAATGCTTGGTGCATTTTTCATGGCAACAGACTATGTTACATCCCCTATTACACCAAAGGGACAGCTTATATTTGGTATCTTACTTGGTATTCTGACAGGAATCTTCCGTTTATTCGGTGGTTCTGCAGAGGGCGTATCTTATGCGATCATCTTCTGTAACCTGTTAGTGCCATTAATTGAAAAAGTTACAACTCCTACCGCATTTGGAAAAGGAGGTAAAAAATAATGAACGCTTTAATAAAAGATGCTTTAAAACTCGTTATTATTACCGTCGTTGCAGGTCTTGTTCTCGGTGCAGTATATGGAATCACAAAGGGACCGATTGCTGATCAGGAAGCAAAGGCACAGATGGAAGCTTATAAAACAGTATTTCCAAAGGCAAGTGACTTTAAAGAAGTTGATGGATTTTCCGAAGAAGCAGCTTCTAAGATTATTGCAGCAAACGAGAATCCAATTGAAGGACATGACAGTGATGTTATTTCTTCCGCAGTAGAAGCAGTAGATGCTTCTGGGGAGGCACTTGGTTATATTTTCAATATTACAACCTCTAAGGGATATGGTGGAGACATCCAGCTTACTGTTGGTATCCAGTCTGATGGAACGGTAAGTGGATATTCTGTACTCTCTATCAGTGAGACAGCAGGTCTTGGTATGAAAGCCAAGGATGATCCTAGCTGGGGTAAACAGTTTGCAGGAAAGAAAGTAGAATCTTTCTCCGTTGTAAAAGACGGTTCTGGTTCCGGTGATGACGCGAAAATCGATGCCATTTCCGGTGCGACTATCACAAGTAAAGCAGTTACTGGTGCTATGAATAGCTGTCTTGCTTATTTCCAGTCATTAGAAGGAGGTAACTAAGATGAAAAATAATAGCGCTTTAGAAAGACTTTATAATGGTATTATTAAAGAAAACCCTACTTTAGTTCTTATTTTAGGTATGTGTCCTACACTTGCGGTAACAACATCCGCAATCAACGGTGCAGGTATGGGACTTTCCACAACAGTAGTATTAATGTTTTCTAATATGATTATCTCTATTCTCCGTAATTTTATTCCGGATAGAGTTCGTATTCCTGGATACATTGTAATTATTGCATCCTTAGTTACAGTAGTACAGTTCCTTTTACAGGGATATGTACCAGCGTTAAATGATGCTCTTGGTGTATATATTCCGTTAATTGTAGTTAACTGTATTATCTTAGGACGTGCAGAGTCTTATGCAAGTAAAAACGGTCCTGTTTCTTCCTTCTTTGATGGTCTTGGAATGGGTCTTGGATTTACACTGTCCCTTACTATTTTAGGTGCATTTCGTGAATTACTTGGTGCAGGAACAATTTTTGGAAAAACTGTTTTGGCAGAATCTTTCTATACACCGATCACTATTTTCATTCTTGCACCTGGTGCATTCTTTGTACTTGCCTGCTTAGTAGCTGCAAGAAACAAGATTATGAACCGCAAAGTAAAGAATGGCGAAATGGAAGAGATCCCTGCAGGATGTGGTGACTGCTCTTCCTGTGGTAATACCTGCTGTTCAAGTAAGAGTTTCTTTGATATGTCCGTAGACAATAAAAAAGAAGAAACAAAAACTGCTTCTGATGAGAAAGCAGAGAATAAATAGAAAGGGGAAGGATTATGAAAGAATTAATATTATTGATTATCAGTGCAGCTATCGTTAATAACGTTGTACTGAGCCAGTTTTTAGGATTATGTCCTTTCCTCGGAGTATCCAAAAAGGTAGAGACTGCCGGTGGAATGGGAGCAGCTGTAATTTTTGTTATCACAATTGCTTCTTTAGTGACATCATTAATTTATAAATTTATTCTTGCAACACTTGGGTTAACTTATTTGCAGACGATCGTTTTTATCCTTGTTATTGCAGCTCTTGTACAGTTCGTAGAGATGTTTTTAAAGAAATCTATGCCAGCTTTGTATGAATCTCTGGGTGTATATCTTCCTCTGATCACAACAAACTGTGCTGTACTTGGTGTAGCTTTAAACTCTGTACAGTATGGATATAATATTTTACAGTCTGTAGTTTATGGTTTTGGTATTTCTGTCGGATTTACAATTGCTATTGTTATCCTGGCTGGAATTCGTGAAAAAATGGAATACAACGACATTCCAGAGTCCTGGCAGGGAATGCCTATCGTAATGGTAACAGCAGGACTTATGTCTATTGCATTCTTTGGTTTTTCAGGAATCATTTAATTAGGAGGAATAAAAATGAGTATAAGTGGAATTATTCTTGCGGCAGTAGTTGTCGGCGGAACCGGACTTGTTATTTCCATTCTCCTGGGCATTGCTTCCGAGAAATTTAAAGTGCCGGTAGACGAAAAAGAGGTTGCTGTAAGAGAGTGCCTTCCGGGAAACAACTGTGGTGGTTGTGGTTTTGCCGGATGTGATGCCCTCGCTAAGGCAATTGCAGCCGGAGACGCTCCGGTAGGTGCATGTCCGGTAGGCGGACAGCCAGTAGCAGATAAAATTGCTTCAATCATGGGTGTAGAAGCGGATGCAGGTGAAAAACAGGTTGCATTTGTAAAATGTGCAGGTACCTGTGATAAAGCAAAGTCTAAATATAAATATTCAGGAAATGAAGACTGTGTTTCTGCCATGAGTGTACCTGGTGGCGGACCAAAAGCCTGCAGTTTTGGATGTACAGGCTTTGGAAGCTGTGTGAAAGTTTGTGACTTCGATGCCATTCATGTAATTAACGGTGTTGCAGTAGTGGATAAGGAAAAATGTGTTGCTTGTGGTAAATGTGTTGCAACTTGTCCAAAGTCTTTAATTGAGCTTGTTCCATATGCAGCTCCTCACAAAGTACAGTGCAGTTCCAAAGAATTTGGTAAAGCAGTAAAAGAAGTATGTTCAGCAGGATGTATCGGATGTAAGATGTGTACTCGTGTCTGTGAAGCAGATGCAATTACTGTTGAAAATAATATTGCTAAAATTGATTACAGTAAATGTACCGGATGTGGAAAGTGTGCAGAGAAATGTCCTGCAAAGATTATTCTTTAGTCCGTATAGATCAGACTATAGTCTAGATAAAATGTAAGAAATTTAATAAAAACGAAAGAAAAGATGATTTCTCTTAACGAAAATGCAAGAGAAATCATCTTTTTTTCTTCACATTTTTCCTGTATAGTAGTTTGGAAAAGAAATCTGCTGTTGAAGCAGACAAGCTAGGAGGCTTTCGTATGGCTTATCAGAAATTTACTGGAACCTATCAAAGTTCAGATCATATAAACAGAATACATTATTATATTTACGAACCAGAAACAGATCTTAGAGCAATTATACAGATCGTGCATGATTTTGGAGATTGTATAGAACGGAATGAAAGTTTTATCCGCTTTTTTACTGATCATGGAATTATGGTGTGTGGATGCGATCATATTGGACATGGACGTTCTTCCAAGAAAGAAGACTATGGATATTTTGGTGAAAAGAATGGATGGGCTTATCTGATAAAAAATACAAAAAAGTTAACACATTACATGAAAAAGGAATATCCGGATGTTCCGTATTTTATATATGGGCATGGCATGGGTTCGTTGATCGTCCGAATGGATTGTATTCATGAAAAGGGAATCAATGGTGTAATTTTATCTGGAACTAGCGGAAGACAGAAATATTGCCGCAGAAGGCTTTTATTTATCGCAATATTAAAGCGGATTCTGGGAGCACAATATAAAAGTGTTTATCTTCAAAAAGATTTAGAAAAGCGTTTGAACCATCATTTTCTAAGAGAGAGGGATAATTGTTCGTGGCTTGTAGAAGATGAAAAAGAACGAAAGAACTGTTCAAGAATTTACGAAGAATACGTCCCGATTACTGTAGCAGCTTATGAAGATATCTTAAAAATGCTTGCACTTGTTTCTTCTAAAAAGTGGTACCGCTCTGTAAATATAGAGATTCCGATCATGCTGATTGGAGGACAGGAAGATCCGATAGGTAACTTTGGAAAAGGGATTGAAGAAGTACACCGCTATCTGGAAGATAGCTGCCATCGAGTGGAAATGCGGCTTTATAAAGGAATGCGGCATAATATTTGTGATGAAGTAAGGAAAGAAGCCGTATATATAGATATTTTGCAGTGGATGAAGCTGCATCTTAATGAACAATATGAGATATAAAAAGAACATTCAAGTCGAGCAGCCGCGAGACTTGGCGCGTGATTCTGGTCAGCGTAAGCTGACATATTCTTTATAGAATCACTGCGCATCCTCGCGGAGCGTTTATCTCAGTCGGAGATTGGACTCCCACTGAGACAAATTTGCTGTCACTCACCACCTGAAGGGGGTGGGAGTCTTCTCGACTGAGATAAAAGTCATGAAAATAGAATTATTAAAAAAAGCCCTCATAGAATAAAAGAAAGGGCTTTTTTATGCGTTTTTGGGAACTTGGAAATAAAGATGTGATTAACTGTAAAAATGGTCACCGCCTTGGTTGTGTGGGAGATTTAGAAATTGATGTATGCAGATTTTGTGTTACAGATATTTATGTGCCTACAGGTGGAAAATATTGCGGATGTATTGGAAAGAAATCGGAATATCGAATTCCGGTTGGAGCAGTAATCCGAGTGGGAGTTGATAGTATTCTTGTCGATATCGATGAAAAGAAATGTCTTGTAAAATAATAGGTTTTCTGTTATAATAGTCGGCACAATAAATGAAATTATAAAAGCTAGAATACTGGAGGATAAGATATGAAGTGCCCATTTTGTGGATTGGATAATACCCGTGTAATCGATTCAAGACCTGCAGATGATAATTCATCCATACGACGGCGAAGACTTTGCGATGAATGTGGAAAGCGATTTACTACATACGAACGAGTAGAGATTATGCCTCTCACAGTGATAAAGAAAGATAAAACAAGAGAACCTTACGATCGTTCTAAGATTATGTCAGGAATTTTACGTGCCTGCCATAAGAGGCCGATATCTGTAGAACAGATTGAACAGATGGTGAATCAGATTGAGAATGAACTGTTTAATTTAGAATATAAAGAGATTGAAAGTAAACAGATTGGAGAAGTTGTTATGGAGCATCTAAAGACTCTCGAACAGGTAGCATATGTACGTTTTGCTTCGGTATATCGTGAGTTTAAGGATGTAGGAACTTTTATGAATGAGTTAAAGAAGATGTTAGATAGTGGAGAGAACATCCAGAAGTAATAATATTGATAAGCAGAACAGGTATTTGAGAAAGTATTCTCGATACCTGTTTTTTGTTTTAAAAAAAGTTCCGCAAGGATATGTTAGGAGTCTGCCTCTGTTCCATACTTTTGTAAATGAAAAAAATTATTGCAAATATGGAAAATATATGCTATAAATAACCTATAATTACAAAATATTACTGAATATACAATAATAGAAAGTAGGATAGAGTGGAATGGTAGCAGAAGTTTTTAGTGGAATGATACAGGGGATAGAGGGGCAGATTGTACAGATACAGGCAGATATTAGTAATGGACTTCCTAATTTTTATATGACAGGATATTTATCAAACGAAGTAAAGGAATCAAAGGAACGGGTTCGTACAGCACTTCATAATATAGGAATCGCATTGCCACCGAAAAGAATATCAGTTAATTTTGCGCCGGCAGATTTTCGTAAGTGTGGGACTTTTTTTGATCTTGCCGTTGCAGTAGCAATTCTTCTTGCAATGAATCTGATCCCGGAAACATATGTAAAGAATACATTATTTATTGGAGAATTATCATTGAATGGACAGATTCGACCGATATCCGGTGTATTGCCAATCGTTGTTTCCGCTGTAAAGAGTGGAATAGATCGGTGTATCGTTGCGAAAGAGAATATAGAGGAGGCAGCATTTGTAGATCAGATGGAAGTTGTTAGCTTTCAAAGTCTTGAAGAACTTTATTCTTACTTACGCCATGGGTATATAGTAGACAGACATTCAGGTGAGATTACGCAGCAGAAAGAGGCTGACATTAGAGGAATAGTACGTGTAGATGAGAGTATAACAGATAACGCTGCACTGAATTTAGGGGAATGGAATCAGATAACAGATTTTTCTGAAGTGAAAGGACAGAGCATGGCAAAAAGAGCGATGGAAATTGCAGCAGCCGGTTATCATAATTTAATGTTGGGCGGACCACCTGGTGTAGGGAAGACGATGCTGGCATCCTGTATATCAGGAATTATGCCACAGATGACAAAAGAAGAGATGATTGATACGACCATGATCTATAGTGCAAAGGGACTCTTAAAGGAACGTTTTACTTTAATAAATAAACGACCGTTTCGTGCACCGTCCCTTGCAATTACTGCAGCCGGAATGTTTGGAGGAGGAATTGTTCCAAAGCCGGGAGAAATTTCTCTGGCGCATCATGGAGTCCTTTTTCTAGATGAATTTCCTGAATATGCAAGAGAGATAATAGAAATGTTTCGTATTCCTCTTGAGAATCATGCTATTTCAGTTATCAGACAAGAGAGAACTTTAATATTTCCGGCGGATTTTCTTTTTATTATAGCAGCGAATGCATGTCCTTGTGGGTACTATCCCATGGATAAATGCCGTTGTACAAGCAGGCAGATTCTCCGATATCAAAATAGAATCAGCGGACCAATACTTGACCGTATGGATTTATTTGTACGATGTGAGGAGATTGGATATGATGTACTGACCGCATCCTCTAAAGAAGAATCTTCTTCCTCTATTCAAAAAAGAGTTTCCGCTGCATGGGTAATACAAAAGGAACGCTTTGCGGAAAGTTCTACGATATTTAACGGACGCATGACAAAAAGCGAAGTAGAACAGTATTGCCAGTTAGATGCAGAGGGACAAAGACTTATGAAGAAAGCATATTCTGCTTTTTCCCTTACCGGACGTTCTTATTTTAAGATTTTAAAAACTGCAAGAACAATAGCGGATTTAGAACAAAGTCTGGATATAAGAGCCAGACATTTGGAAGAAGCGTTATATTTTCGTCAGAAAGAAAAGGGGAATTTGAATGAAAGATAATGATTTTTATTGGTATTGGTTTGCTAATATTCCTGGGATAGGACTGAAAACACGAAAGAAGCTTCTTGAGTATTTTGCACATCCAAGGTATGTTTATGAAGCTTCAGATTCTGAGATAAAAGTATTTCTTACAAAAAGACAGTGGGAAAGGTTTCCGTTTTCTAAAAACCGGGAGAAATCAGAAAAAGAAGTTCAAAGGTTACAGGAAGAGGGAATTTTTTTTATTCACAGAGAATCTCCTGAGTATGCGGAACGATTAAAACAACTATATATGCCACCAGATTTATTATATTATAAAGGAAGGTTTCCTGATTTCTCAAAGCCTGTTCTGGCAATGGTAGGGGCAAGAAAAGCTACTATATATGGAAGAAATATGGCGAGGGAATTTGCTTCTGAATTAACTGGATACGGTATTCAGATTATCAGTGGGATGGCGGCAGGAGTAGACACATCAAGCCATTTAGGTGCATTGGATGCAGGTGGTTATACCGCAGGAATTCTTGGTGGGGGAATTGATAGTATTTATCCGAGAGAGAATTTTAACTTATATCAGAAAGTTTGTAGAACAGGAGGAATCATATCAGAATATAATGTTGGAATTCCTTCACAAAAAGGAATGTTTCCTATGCGAAATCGTATTATCAGCGGAATGGCTGATGGAGTTTTTGTTGTGGAAGCAGGAGAAAGAAGTGGGTCATTGATTACCGCAGATCAGGGATTAGAACAAGGAAAAGATATATTCGCACTTCCAGGCAGAATTACGGATCGTTACAGTCAAGGTTGTAATTATCTGATTAGTCAGGGGGCTACTCTGGTACGTTCCCCAGAAGATATCGCAGAAATTATAGTGAAAGAGGAAAAAATAGGAAATACAAGGCCGAATATGGAGAAAAAAGAAAGTGAGAATTTTAAATTGCAAAAATTTTTTTGTGAGAATAAAAATGAAGAAAAGATATTCAATCTCATAGATAAAGTTCGACCGGTAACTTTTGAAAATCTTTTGGAAAATAGCGATTTTTCTGCCTTTGAGTTACAACATATTCTCATGAAATTTGAATTAAAAAACATAATTTATCAAATAGAACAAAATGTATACTTGAGGAAAATCTAATTTTTTCTGCTTGCGCGGCAAAACGAAATAGTGTATGATGTATAATTGTTTTATGAAATAGTAAATTTATTGGTGATAAAAAACAATAAATTGCAATATAATATTTAAAAGTTAGGAGTGTTTTGGGGAATGTCAGCAAATTTAGTTATTGTTGAATCGCCGGCCAAGGCTAAAACAATTCAGAAATTTCTGGGGAAGTCATACAAAGTTGTCGCATCGAACGGACATGTAAGAGATTTACCAAAAAGTACGATGGGCATTGATGTTGATAATGATTTTGAGCCGAAATATATTACGATTCGTGGGAAGGGAGATATTCTTGCTCAACTTCGTAAGGAAGTAAAGAAAGCAGACAAAGTATATCTTGCAACTGACCCGGACCGTGAGGGAGAGGCGATTTCATGGCATTTATATCATGCATTAAAATTGGAGAATAAAAAATGCAGTAGGATCACATTTAATGAGATTACAAAAGATGCCGTAAAGAAATCTATTAAGAATTCCCGCGATATTGATATGAATCTTGTAGATGCACAGCAGGCAAGGAGAGTATTAGACCGTATTGTGGGATATAAGATCAGTCCGATTCTCTGGTCTAAGATTAAGAGAGGGTTATCGGCAGGTCGCGTTCAATCTGTTGCATTGCGTATTATCTGCGACAGAGAACAAGAGATTGATGAGTTCATCTCGCAGGAATATTGGAGTCTGTCAGCTGATATTCTCGTGCCTGGAGCAAAGAAACCTCTGGAGGCACACTTTACCGGAGATAAAAATGGAAAGGTTGAACTCCATTCTCAAAAAGAAGTTGAAGAGTTAGTAAACAAACTGAAAAATGAAAAGTTTGAAGTACTTTCTGTAAAGAATGGAGAGAGAAGAAAGAAACCACCACTTCCATTTACAACAAGTACATTACAGCAGGAAGCATCAAAACGTTTGAATATGTCTACACAAAAGACAATGCGGCTTGCGCAGGAACTCTATGAAGGTGTGAATTTAAAAGGAAAAGGAAGTATTGGTCTTATTACTTACTTAAGAACAGATTCGACACGTATTTCAGAAGAAGCAGATGCAAACTGCCGGGAGTATATCGGACAGCAGTACGGAGAAGAGTTTGTTGGGGATAAAAAGTCAGTAAAGACAACAAAGACCGGAAAGATTCAGGATGCACACGAAGCGATTCGTCCAACGGACAGCAGCCTTTCTCCGGCGATGATCAAAGAGCAGCTTCCAAGAGATCTATTCCGTCTTTATCAGCTAATCTGGACAAGATTTGTGGCAAGCAGAATGGCAGAAGCGGTATACGAGACGACATCTGTTAAGATTGAAGCAGGAGAATATCATTTTAATGTTGCGGCTTCCCGAGTAAAGTTTGACGGTTTTATGACGGTATATAGTTACGATACTGAAAAGTCTACAATGAATGCTGCCATGAAAAAGATTACAAAAGATACAGAAATCACACTTTCAGAATTAAAACCTCAGCAGCATTTCACACAGCCGCCGGCACATTTTACAGAGGCTTCTCTTGTAAAGACATTAGAAGAATTAGGAATTGGTCGTCCAAGTACGTATGCACCGACAATTACTACTCTTCTGGCACGAAGATATATTGTAAAAGAGAATAAAAATCTTTATATTACAGAACTTGGTGAAGCGGTGAATGATATGATGGAAGATGGCTTCCCGACAATTGTTGATGTAAACTTTACTGCAAATATGGAATCTCTTTTAGATAGTGTTGAAGAGGGAAAAGTAAAGTGGAAGACCGTCGTGGAAAACTTCTACCCTGATATGATACAGGCAGTTGAGAAAGCGGAAAAGGAATTAGAAGAAGTAAAGATTGCAGATGAAGTATCTGAAGAAGTCTGTGAAGAATGTGGAAGGAACATGGTCGTAAAATACGGTCCACATGGAAAGTTCCTTGCATGCCCGGGATTCCCGGATTGTCGTAATACAAAACCATACTATGAGAAGATTGGTGTAAGCTGTCCAAAGTGTGGAAAAGATATTGTTCTCAAAAAGACAAAGAAGGGCAGAAAGTATTACGGTTGTATCAATAATCCGGAATGTGATTTTATGAGCTGGCAAAAGCCGTCGGCTGTTCGATGTAAAGAATGTGGCGGATATATGGTAGAAAAAGGGAAAAAGCTTGTATGCGCTGATAAAGAATGTGGTTATGTTACAGACAAGGAAGAGGAAAAGTAATTTATCTGCTTTTGAATAAAAAAAGAGAACTTTAGAAAGAGTATAGGTTTGTAGCTGTAAAGATCGTTGCTGCAGGAAGAATAGGATAAGTAATTTTACTGTAGCAGCTATCTTTATGGATATGAAGCTATACTTTTTTTCTTTCATATATCCAATTTATAGAATTAAATTATTTTAATTGTACAAACTTCTAAATTAATTTAAAAAAGTACTAAAAATATTAGATAATACCGTTGAGATTGGCGGGAAGATATGTTAAACTTATCAAAGATAAAGAATTGTCTGTTAATTTTGACAGTTAGGATGGAGGTATTTATGAGTGTTCAATTGCTTGATAAGACAAGAAAAATAAATAAATTATTGCACAATAATAATTCGCATAAAGTAGTATTTAATGATATCTGTGAAGTCTTGAGTAATATTTTATTATCTAATGTGCTGGTAATCAGTAGAAAAGGTAAAGTACTTGGAATCAAGAATCGACAGGATATTGAAGTGATTGATGAGTTGATCAATAACGAAGTTGGCGGGTACGTTGATACACTTCTTAATGAACGTTTATTAGGTGTACTTTCTACAAAAGAGAATGTAAACCTCGAAACACTTGGTTTTGAACATACAGAAACAGATCGTTATCAGGCAATTATTACTCCGATTGATATTGCAGGAGAAAGATTGGGAACAGTATTTATGTACAGAAAAGAACATCATTATGAAATTGATGATATTATTCTTGTTGAATATGGGACAACCGTTGTCGGTCTTGAAATGATGCGTTCTGTTAATGAGGAGAATGCAGAAGAAACCCGTAAGGTTTCCATTGTGAAGTCTGCCATCTCCACGTTATCATTTTCAGAGTTAGAAGCAATTCAACATATTTTTGATGAATTAGATGGATCGGAAGGGATTCTTGTTGCCAGCAAGATTGCTGACAGAGTGGGAATTACCAGATCTGTTATAGTGAATGCACTTCGAAAGTTTGAAAGTGCCGGTGTTATTGAGTCACGTTCTTCCGGTATGAAAGGAACTTATATTAAAGTGCTTAACGATGTGGTCTTTGACGAATTAAAGAAGATGAAACATTAATTGCATTTTAAATAATGTTCGCATATACGATGGAGGATAAAGAATGAGAGCGGATAATTATAAAATAACACAATATTCTGTCAGCAGTATCCTGGGATATGTCGAAAATTCTCAAATTGCTATTCCGGAAATACAAAGACCATTTGTATGGAAGGGAGAAGAAGTAAGGGCTTTGATTGATTCTTTATATGAGGGATATCCTATAGGATATTTGATTGTATGGCAGAATTCCCAAGTTCGTGTACGCAACTTTGGAAAAGGCGGAACAAAGAAAATACTGATTGATGGACAGCAGAGAGTCACAGCTTTAATGGCGGCACTTCTTGGAAAAGAAGTATTAGATGAGCAATATCAATCCCATCGGATCCGGATTGCATTTAATCCATTAGCCGGTAAAGGAGAAGAACGATTTGCCGTCTGTGATACGAAGCATGAAGAAGATAGCAGATGGATTCCTGATATTTCGATATTCTTTAGAAGAGACTTTTCTTTCCGACAGTTTGAAAAAGAATATAAAGAGGCGAATCCAGATGAAGATTTTACACCGTTAGAAGAATCTGTAGATACATTAAAAGAAATTGTAAAACATCAGGTTGGTGTAATTGAATTATCATTCCTTTTAGATATTGATGTTGTTTCAGAAATATTTATTCGTATTAATTTACAGGGAAAGCCTTTGAATCAGGAAGACTTCGTTATGTCTAAAATTTCTGTCAATGAACAGTATGGCGGTGATTACATAAGGAATTGTATTGACTATTTTTGCCATTTATTACGTGAACCATCTTTTTATCAGGTGTTGCAGCAAAATGAGACAGAATTTTTTAATTCAGAATATGGAAAAGCACTGACCTGGTGCCAGAATGAAGAACAAAGTTTATATATTCCATCCTACGCTGATGTTTTAAAAGTTGTACTAATTTCTTATTTTGGAAAGACAAGAATCGGTGATCTGGTACATCTTTTATCAGGAAGAGATGGAGAGAAAAAAATCTTTTCTAAAAAAGAAATTTCAAAAAAAGTTTCCGAAGAAGCTTTTGAAAAACTTGGTGCCGGAGTAAAAGCGTTTGTATGTGAAGAGAACTTTCAGGGATTCCAGAAAGCATTAAAAAAAGCGGGATATAGTTGTAGTCGTTTACTATATTCTCAGTCCGTTTTAAATTATTGCTATGCGATGTACCTGCTAATGTACCGTCAGGGAATCGGAGAAAAAGAAAGAGAATCTCTTCTTTCAAAATGGATAACGATGGCGATGATTACCGGACATTATCAAAGCGGTGGAGAGAGTACCGTACAAAAAGATTATGCCAACGCGCAGGAAGAAGGTTTTGCTTCTTACTTAGCACAGATTGAAGAACTAAAACTTACAGATGAATTTTATAACAATATTTTACCGGAGAAGTTTACATCAACAACAGCACGTACAGCACCGTTTCTTGCGTATGTGGCTACACAGTGTGCAAGAGGCGTGCATTCTCTTTACAGCGATGTGACAATTGAAGAACTTTATAAAAATAAAACAGAATCTTATCAGATTCTTCCGAAAGCTTATCTGGCAAAATGCGGATATAAAACAAGGGAAATTTATGGACAGGTTGCCAATCTTACTTACATTTCTAAAGAAACAAAAGATATTATTAGGAAAAAGTCCCCTGTAGATTATAAAGTGGATCTGGAAAAAGCAATCGGCATAGAGAAGATTTGTACATCATTAAAAGAAAATGGTCTCACAGAAACTATATTTACTGCCAATGAAACAGATGTAATACAGATCTTAGCCGATCGACGCAGACAGATGGCATCAGAAATCAGAGATTTTTATAAAACATTATAATTTTTTCTTGCAAAACCTTATAATATATGATATACTTCGTTCGGTAAATTAAGTAAAAAACACGTTGCCGGATTCTGTCGGTCGAAGTGCCTGTAAGAAAGGTGGCTGAGGAATAAGAAAGCAGCGGAAGAACAAACAAAAAGGAGATTTGACATGAGTGTAATTTCAATGAAACAGTTACTCGAAGCAGGTGTTCATTTTGGACATCAGACAAGAAGATGGAACCCTAAAATGGCTCCTTACATCTACACAGAGCGTAATGGCATCTACATTATCGACTTACAGAAGTCTGTAGGTAAGGTTGACGAAGCGTACAACGCTATTAGAGACTGTGTTGCTAACGGTGGAAAGATTCTTTTCGTTGGTACTAAAAAACAGGCTCAGGATTCTATCAAGAACGAAGCTGAGAGATGTGGAATGTACTATGTAAACCAGAGATGGTTAGGTGGTATGCTCACAAACTTCAAAACAATTCAGAGCCGTATTGCCCAGTTAAAGAAAATCGAAGCTATGGAGGCAGACGGAACATTTGATGTACTTCCTAAGAAAGAAGTAATTAACCTGAAGAAACAGCAGGAAAAATTAGAGAAGAACTTAGGTGGTATTAAAGAGATGCAGGATATTCCTGATATGATCTTTGTTGTAGATCCTAGAAAAGAAAGAATCTGTATTCAGGAAGCAGAAACTCTTGGTATTCCTTTAGTTGGTATCTGCGATACAAACTGTGATCCTGAAGAATTAGATTACGTAATTCCAGGTAACGATGATGCTATTCGTGCAGTTAAATTAATCGTTTCCAAGATGGCAGATGCTGTAATCGAAGGAAATCAGGGACAGGATGCAGAAGTAGCAGAGGAAGAAGCTGCTGAAGAAGCAGAAGCTTAATTCTGTTTGCAATATTGCCTCAGCCTGCACCGTTAGTACAGGCCGGGGCATTTTTGTGCAAAATCTATATGACCACATAAAAGAGATGAATTTGGAGGAATCGAAATGGCTATTACAGCAAAACAGGTAAAAGAGTTACGTGAGATGACAGGTGCCGGAATGATGGATTGTAAGAAAGCTCTTACAGCTACAGAAGGCGATTTTGATAAAGCAATTGAATTTTTAAGAGAAAAAGGTCTTGCAACTGCTGAAAAGAAAGCAGGACGTGTTGCAGCAGAAGGTCTTGTTAAAGTTATCGTATCTGATGACAAGAAGAAAGCTGTTGCAGTAGAAGTTAATGCTGAAACAGACTTCGTTGCAAAGAACGAAAAGTTCCAGGCTTATGTTGCACAGGTTGCAGAACAGGCAATGGAAACAGAAACAACAGATATCGATGCATTCTTAGCTGAAACATGGAAATTTGATGAGACTAAGACTGTAAACGAAGCATTAGCAGGACAGATCGCTATCATCGGAGAGAACATGAACATCCGTAGATTCCAGCAGGTAAAAGAAGATGCAGGATTTGTAGCTTCTTATACACATATGGGTGGAAAGATTGGTGTTTTAGTAGACGTTGTAACAGATGTTGTAAATGATGCAATCGAAGAGATGGCTAAAAACGTATGTATGCAGGTTGCAGCTTTAAATCCTAAGTATACAGACCGTTCTGAAGTTGATCAGGATTATCTTGCAAAAGAAGAAGAAATCCTTACAGCAGCAGCTAAGAATGAAAAACCAGACGCTAACGATAAGATCATCACAGGTATGGTTAAAGGACGTCTTAACAAAGAATTAAAAGAAATCTGCTTAATGGATCAGGTATACGTAAAAGCTGAAGACGGAAAACAGTCCGTATCCAAATATGTTGAGGAAGTAGCTAAAGCTAACAATGCTAAAATTGCTATCAAAGGTTTCGTTCGTATGGAAACTGGAGAAGGAATCGAAAAGAAAGAAGAGGACTTCGCAGCAGAAGTAGCAGCTCAGATGGCTGGTAAATAATTCTTTAAATTATTAATATTGTAAATTAAATCGGAATTTATAAAGGCTCTGAAAGCTTCATAAACACTTTATTTTCTAGTGATTATGAGGGTTTCGGAGCCTTTTTTCCATAGAAAAAAGGAAATGACGAAAGTAAAAATGAAAAAATGACTATTGAAATTCAGTTGACATATTTGTGGTGGTAAGTTAATATAATAGTAACAACAGGCAACATGAGTGTCTGTCAAGCGTTGAAGTAAGGTGTTGTGTCAGAGGGCAGTGCCTTACCAGCTTTATAAGGGTTTAGCATTTACCACAATCTGGCTAGGGAGCAAAAGCTCCCAAAAGAAAATGCTGAGAGGCTCTGCCAAGTGCAGGGCCTTTCTTAATTTTATTATGAAATAAAGGGAGTTGCGGAAAATATAGATGAGAACAGTTGTTGATTGTGTATCATCATTTATTCCTCTCTTATCAACAGAGTATGAAATTGTTCTGGGAAGAAAAAATGTTGCGGTTAAACTTATAATAACGTTTGATAAGAAGGACTGTTTTCATTTGATGGGATTACAATATCTTACGGATAGACCAGAGTTAAGACGTGATAGAGGAAAAATATTTGATGAAATTCAGAACGGTATTATAAAAAGGGAAAATATAGAGTCTTCGGATTTCTATCATAAAATACAAGACAGAGTGCATTTTCTTCCGCTGCTTGAGAAAATGCTTGATAGTAATGATACGGTTTTTAAGTATAATAAAAAGGCGAATGTCTATTCTATGATAAAAGCGGATTATCTGATGAAAAATCATATGGAAGGAAAAAATTTATTTTTGTTTTTATCTAATGCAAGAGATGACAGTTATTTTTGTCGTTCTTTTTTCCCAGAGGAGAAAATGGATTATACAAAGAATCAAGCTTCATGGACTCTCTTATATAAGAAAAAAAGAAATCTTATTGATGGGTCAGAACATATATTATACGACAGATTGAAAAAAGATGTAAAATAGCAAGGGGCTGTCCTGAAAACATAGTTTAGCATCGATTGG
The DNA here is from genome assembly GCF_009697165.1 of Anaerobutyricum soehngenii. Taxonomy (NCBI): domain Bacteria; kingdom Bacillati; phylum Bacillota; class Clostridia; order Lachnospirales; family Lachnospiraceae; genus Anaerobutyricum; species Anaerobutyricum soehngenii. Next base: position 48,491 of record NZ_VULP01000023.1, read on the forward strand.
AGCGGAACGTAGAGTCGTAATCCCCATCAAGTTGCAAGGCGGACAAAATCCAGGAGGATTTTTGTCTGACATTGCGAAACTTGTTCTAAGAATGTTTGCTCCTATATATAAGCCGATTTTAAGAAAAAAAGAAAGTAATAGTATATATCTGTGATTTTTTTGAAAAAGGCAGTTGATGATTTAATTCTTATGTGCTAATTTAATCATAGACCGTAGGAAGGCATGGGTAATGCCCGAATCCAAATATTCCATTGGCGGGTAGGCAGCTAAGAAGAAATAGCTGCCTGTTTTACTATGTGAGCGGAAATGCTGTAAAGGAACAGAAACTTCCTGACGCACGCTAAAAAATAGGAATGTTTGTTATATACAGAATATGTGGAGGCTCCGAAAGTTTTATAATTACTTTATTTTCTAGTTGTTATGAAAGTTTCGGAGTCTTTTTCTATTGTTATTGACCTCTTAAAATAGCGTAATAATGATTAGCTTGCGTGTCTCTGGATTGTTCTGTATACTGTCATTAGTTTACAGAAAGAAAAAAGTCTCAGAGCACCTTCCCTGGAAAGTCGTGTACTC
>NZ_VULP01000024.1:0-45691 GCF_009697165.1 Anaerobutyricum soehngenii
TGGTGTTTGTGGTGAACTCATTATACTTCATTTAAGGGGGTAATGCTCTTTTTATTTGCAAACCTCCGATAAATCAAGGTTTTTAAACGTTTTAGAACAATAAAAAAGGGTAGTTTTTGACACTACCATTTGAAAACAGGGGGTAGGAATATGATAAAGATACACAGAAATCCGATTCCTCCGATATCATTAGCTATTGAAAAACAAAAAGCACATGGAAGTTATAATGAGCCAGATGTTATACAGCAATTAAAAGAAGATTCCAATGATAAATGCTACATTTGTGAGTTAGGCGGACTTTCTGATCCAGAAGTAGAACATTTAAGACCACATCATGGTAGAAAAATACGAGAAAGAGTTTTTGATTGGAATAATTTGTTTTATGCGTGCCCACATTGCAATAATTTGAAAAAAGAAGCAAGATATGATGATAAAATTATAGATTGCTGTGCTGAGGACCCAGAGAAAAAATTGGAACAAAGCTATGAAGAGGGGAAGGTAAGTGTACATAGTTTAGTTGACGAAGAATGTGCAGTCATGACAGCAGAACTTATACAGGCATCTTTTGAAAAACGGAATACAGGGATTCGGCAGGCTGCTTGTCAATATAGAGTAGACCGATTAGCAGAATCTATGAATGTTTTATATAAAACATTAGAAAACCATAGAAAAAATCCAGAATCACAACGATATATTAAAAGCTTAAGGAGTTCTTTAAGTAGGAGGAGTATTTTTGCAGCATTTAAGAGGAATTATGTAAGAAAACACATTACAGATTATCCAGATTTGGAAGATTTTTTATTATAACTTGAAAGTAGACTGTTCTCTTGTAGAATATAATTTCATTTATGAAGAAACTGCATCTTTTTATTCATATACGGGTAAGCAGGTAATCATCCGTACCTGTTACTGCAATTAATTTTCTGATACAATCTTCTCAAAATATGAGAGGAAGTATACCATTATGAAAAACGGAGGTGAGGGTTATGTTCGATACCATTCATCATATTGCAATCATTGGAAGCGATTATGAAAAATCAAAACATTTTTATGTGGATCTGCTTGGATTTAAGGTGATCAGAGAAAATTATCGAAAAGAACGCGATGATTACAAGATTGATCTGGCGTGTGGGTCGCAGGAAATAGAACTTTTTATCATAAAAAATGCTCCAGCTCGTGTAAATTATCCGGAAGCATTGGGATTACGCCATCTGGCATTTGAGGTAAAAAGTGTTGACGATACGGTTAAAGAGCTTAATGCAAAAGGAATAGCAACAGAACCGGTACGCTTAGATGATTACACTGGAAAGAAAATGACATTTTTCCATGATCCAGATAATCTTCCATTAGAAATCCATGAATAATCAACTGTTATGATTGCTGTTTGGGCTGCTAGATGGTAAAATCAAAGTATAATAGGCATGGTGTAACATGCTGTCCAAGAAAGGAGCGTGATACGCATGGGAATGTTTGTTAATCCGGACAATTCTGCGTTCCAAGTTGCTTTGAATTCTGAAATCTATGTAGATAAAACTGGAATCATTAAATATACAAATAGAGTGTTCTCTCGATTGCCTATTTGAGTGCAATGCAGTATTATTTTAAGCCAATTCGTGAAATGCCTGCTGGAAATGGTTTTGCAGATTTTGTTTTCATACCAAAACCCGAATATAGCTCGTTTTATCCTGTGTTGGTTGTCGAATTGAAATGGAACAAAGATGTAACAACAGCTTTGCAGCAGATAAAGGATAAGCGGTATCCGGAGTCGATACTGAACTACACTGGTGACATCTTGCTTGTGGGAATCAACTATGATAAAGGTACCAAAGAGCATCAGTGTTTAATTGAAAAATACGAGAAGGACTGATTATCAATGACTCCGACTCGCAGGTAAAAAGTGTTGACGATACGGTTAAAGAACTTATTTGCAGATTTAATTTCATAAATGTGATGAAATGCAGATGAATGCAGCGGCAAGTTTTGACGCTGCATATTTTTATATTTTTACTTCTGCGAATTCCCGTTCATTGCCTCATGCTCTTTAGCAAGTTCATCATGTAATGTGACAGAATCCCAATTCACATTGTGCTCTGTAAGCATTGCCTTTAGATTGACCCTTGGAATCTTCTGCTTATACATGGCATTTAAAAACTGATTAAGTTTTGTCCCAGTAAAACCGGCAAATACAAGCATTGGATCATCAAAAGAAGCATTGCTTTCGGATTCCTCTGAACGAAGAAAAGATGCCATCTCTTCCTTTTTTCCACAGGCAAGTATTCCAATCGGAACATCATACTGCTGCTTTTCCACAACGCGGATATGAATACCGGATTGAATACATAAAAACTTGATTTTATTGCGGATAGCAGCGGAATCAAAATTATAAAGTAAGATAGTCTCTTTCATAAAAAATCCTTTCATTTATTATGTGCTTTCATTCATCATGCATTTTCATTCAAGTCTAATCATTCTGTTCATCACGTTCAAATGCACAGAACATATCAACTGTTATTATATGCGATAATCTCCGAAAATCAAACAGATAATTTTTGTCTTAAATAGGAAACAACGTGATAAAGCAATATCTCTAATTTTATGTAAAAAAACTCTGGTATTTTTCCAGAAATGAGATACAATAATGTAGGGAAAACACCTAGCGTACCGACTTGCGGCACACTAGAACGATTGCATATATGCAAGGAGGATATTAAATTATGGAAGAAAAAAATTATAAGATTTATGACAGTTTATATAACGTAATTGGTGTAGCGCCATACGAAGAGGTACATACAAAAGGACTTTTACATCAGGTAGTACACTTCTGGTTAGCAGAAAAAAAGGAGGATCAGCTCTGGTTTTACTTACAAAAAAGAGCCGATAATGACATTGTATACAAAGGAGCATACGACATCCTTACATCCGGTCACATTGACCCAGAAGAAACACACGAAGAAGCAATGGTTCATCAGATCAAAGAACAGTTAGGAGTTTCTCTCCAGAAAGAACAGCTTACATATATCGGACATATCCATCAGCAGATTAAAAAAGGTACATACTTTGATAATGCATTTGTACAAAGTTATCTCTACGTAACAGACCATGCAGAAAAAGACTTTGCCGGAGCAGATAATGTTGTGAAAGTTAAATTCGAAGAACTTGTTGCATTTGTAGGTGATTTAGATAAAAAGGTAACGGTATACACAACCGAAGGAAAATTAATCGAAGAAACAACACATGATCAGTGGTGGTTAAGAGACGAAGAATTCGAAAAAGTAGTAGAACCTTATATCAAAGAACATTTAAACAACTACTAATTTACTGGACTAAAGAGACGAAAAGCAGAAATTTGATATAAAAGAAAATGTGAAGATAGTCGCTTCGTAGAAAATGCCTGACCGGCATTTTTACTAGCTCCGACATCACATTTTCTTTTATATCAAATTTTTGCTTTTCTGTTTTTTGGTTCCAGAAGGAAATTAGTATTTGGATTTGAGGAAGAGGGGATTGTTCAGAAGTCTATGGTTTTCACTAGAATAAAAATCTCCAGAGGAGAATATTTTCTTATGTCGGAACAGTTATTTGATTAAAAATCATAGCCTTCTGGGCAATCCCCTTATTCTCACCAATTATAGATTTAGATAGTCAGAAAAAAGAAATACTGCCCTATCCCAGATGCGGCTTCGGAGCGTGTTTAAGATGCGGACGAGCATCTTAAATACAGCGACTACAGAGCAGATGGGATAGGGCAGTATTTCTTTTTTCGTCTACACGAAATCTACAATCCAGAATTCACTTGTTGTATTCTTCGATTTGTACTATAATAAAAAAATGTAGTGTAAAATGTGCTCTCGGAGTTTTAATGAAAAAGATTTCGAGAGTACATTAAGATTATAGGAGGTTAATAATGAAGGCGAAGTTAACAAAGGTTCTTTCCCTTGTTCTTGTAGTGATCATGGCTATGGGTCTTATGACAGGCTGTTCTACATCAAGCAGCGGAAAGGGAACAAAAACACAGGATGGAAATAAAGTTTTATTCAGTTATGACGGTACAGATGTAACATTGAAGGAAGCGTGGCTGTATGCTAAGATGCTTGGAGCACAGTATGAGAAGACTTACAGCAGCTATTACGGAAGTGACTTCTGGAGTATGTCTATGGGTCAGGATGATGACGGGAAGGACCAGACATTTGAAGCGTATGTAAAGAAACAGGTTATTTCCCAGATGAAACAGAATATCATTCTTAATAAGAAAGCGGATAAATACGACTGCAAGTTAACACATGAGGAGAAGCAGCAGTGTAGTGATTCTGCTCTTTCCTATTATCAGGATAAGGCTGGTAAGAAGGCAATGAAGGAATGTGGAGCTACTCGTGAGGATGTTGAGAAGATTTACAGAGACAGTACATTAGCATCGAAAGTTCAGGAAAAGGTTGAAAGTAAAGAAAAAGTTACTGTAACAGAAGATGAGGCGAGAAAGTCTACAATCTACAGAGTTGTATTTGCCACAACGAAGACAGATAAAGAGGGCAAGACAACACAGATGAGTGCGAAAGAAAAGAAAGCTGTAAAGGCTAAGGCAGAAGCAGCACTTAAAGAGATTCAGAGTGGTAAGAAGACGATTAAAAAAGTTGCCAAAGAGCAGAATTATTCTAATACAGATGAGTCTTATGCAGCAGGAGAATCTGAAGAAGGTGAAGCATTTGAAGGTGTCATGAAAGGCATGAAAGACGGCGACATCGCAGATAAAGTTTTAGAATGTAATAATGGTTATGTTATCGCTAAGCTTGTCGCTTATACAGATAAAAAAGAGACTGAAAGTAATAAAAAGTCTTTAAAAGAGCAGAAACAGTCTGAAGCTTTCCAGAAAAAGTATGACAACTGGACGAAGAAGCTTGAGAAGAAGTGGGATTACAACAAGGATGTAGACCAGAAACTTTGGGCACAGTTATCTTTAAAGAGTGCGGATTCCACATCTACAGAAAAGGCAGAAGAGACAACAGCTGCTAAGTAGTAATTGATGGGATAAATGGGATAAAAGAGAGAAAAACCAGAAATTTTATTATAAAGTTTCTGGTTTTTTTGTTTTTGATTTAATTTGGTTTAATCTTGAAGGAAAAGAGTGAGAATTTATTTTCTTGAGATTTTTTTAGCTTAAAATTATATACATCTTGATTTTTACTAAAAATTGCGGTAAACTTTTACTAGAAACCGTTTATTTACAAAGTTTTTAAGAGGAGTTTTTGGGATGAATATTTTATTAGCAGGGGGAGCTGGTTATATTGGTTCCCATACGGCAGTGGAATTATTGGCAGCAGGCCATGATGTAGTTATTGTAGATGATTATTGTAATAGCTGTGCGGAAGCAGTGAATCGTGTAGAGGAAGTTTCCGGCAAAAAGGTAGTTTCTTATGAGGCAGATGTTAAAGATAAAGCAGCTATGACTACGATTTTTAAAGAGAATAAGATTGATTGTGTCATTCATTTTGCAGGTCTTAAGGCAGTTGGTGAGTCTGTTCAGAAACCAATTGAATATTATAGAAATAATATCGATACCACTCTTACATTATTAGAGTGTATGAGAGAAGCTGGAGTGAAGAAGTTTGTATTCTCTTCTTCTGCTACAGTTTATGGTGAGGAGAATGATATTCCTTACATTGAGACGATGAAGAGAGGAAGCTGTTCTAATCCATATGGCTGGACAAAGGTTATGATGGAAGAGATTCTCGAAGATGCGGCAAAAGCAGATGAAGATCTGACAGTTGTTCTACTTCGTTACTTTAACCCAATTGGAGCACATGAGTCCGGAAGAATGGGTGAAGATCCACAGGGTATTCCTAACAACCTGATGCCATATATCGCACAGGTAGCAGTAGGAAGAAGAGATCATCTTACTGTTTACGGAGGAGATTATCCTACAAAAGATGGAACATGCCGTCGTGATTATATTCATGTAATGGATTTGGCGAATGGTCATTTAAAGGCAGTAGAATATGCTGCAGATCATAAAGGTGTAGAAGTATTTAACTTAGGAACAGGTACACCTTATAGTGTATTGGAGATTATCCATGCGTTTGAATCTGCTAACGATATTAAGATTAAGTATGAAATCGGTGAGAGAAGAGCAGGTGACCTTCCGGAATTCTGGGCGAATTCAGAGAAGGCAGAGAAGGTTCTTGGATGGAAGACAAAGAGAACATTAGAGGATATGTGTCGTGATACATGGAACTGGCAGAAGAATAATCCTCAAGGCTATAAATAAATACTAATTTGTAGATTTCGTGTAGACGAAAAAAGAAATAATACCATATCCCATCTGCTCTGTAGTCGCTGTGTTTAAAATGCTCGTTCGCATCTTAAACACGCTCCGAAGCCGCATCTGGGATATGGTATTATTTCTTTTTTCTGACTATCTAAATCTATGGTTTAACAACATGGAATGTGCCCGAAGGCTATGGTCTTCCGGAAAATTAAATTCTAAAGGATTGACACTCAAATTGTTATATTTCCAACATAAATTACTAATTTGTTATTTGTTATCAAAACCAGACAGCCGCTGAAACAAAATTTTATGCTGGATTGTAAGAAGACTACGATAAAGAAAAAAGACCGCCTACAATTATTCATAATTATTCAGTGAGAAGATATTTCCATCTGGAGATTTTCATCCCAATGAAAACCATAGACTTCTGGACAATCCCCTTATTCTTCCTCAAATCTAAATGCTAATTTCCTTCTGGATCCAAACAGCAGAAAAGCAGAAATTTCATATATAATACAATGTGATGTCGGAGCCAGTAAAAATGCCGAACAGGCATTTTCTACGCCGCGACTATCTTCACATTGTATTATATATGAAATTTCTGCTTTTCGTCTCTTTAGTCCATCAAATTAGTATTTAATTCAATATTTTTGATTTTAGAAAGTAGCGGTCTACGATGATCAGAATAGAGATGGCAATGATGGAGAGAAGGTTCTCAACTGCAGTAGTATGTTCGATGATCATATGTCGTGCGATTACGAACATGAGAACTTCTAACATTGTATCTTTTCGTGGTTTGCATAAGAGTTTGAAAAATTCGATGCCGATAACGATATCGAATACGCTTGCCATGTATTCAAGGAAGGAACCGGATTCCGTACGGGTATGTAGGAATTCTTTAAATGGTTCCCATAAGGAAGCAATAGCGATTACGATGGCGATGAGAACGATCACGGCCATGATGTGTTCTAACCATTCGCTTAAGTTTGTGTAACCCTGCTTCAGTTTCTCCAGTTTTTCTGTCATAATGTTCCTCCAATGTACATTATCCAAAAAAATAACCTCCATTCGATGTAAATGTACTCTCGGAGTCTTTCTCACAAAATCAAGCATAAAAAGATTCTGAGAATACATGTAAAATAACTGAAAAATTTATAGTAATAATCCCAAAAACTATCATAACATAAGTTTGCTTGTAGGTCACTTAAAATGCAAGAAAAAATAAAAAAAATTCATTTTTTACTTGCATTTTGGAAGGAAAAGGAATAGAATAGATAATAAATTTAACACTTTTAATGTTAAAAGTGCAGAACTGTGAATGAGAAAGTGCCTTGTTATGTTAGGTTATGTGTTGTATGATGCGCATCTTGTAATAAGAATATTGAGGTATTCCTGGATGTAGTTTGTACTGGATGTGGTTTGTATAAGCAGTATAAGATACAGTATAAGTATAGAAGATTTGGCAGATCGGGCTTGAATACACAGTTCTAATTTGAATTTTCGGGAGGAATGAAAGATGAGAAAACATATGAATAAGATACTTGCAGTTATGCTTGCAGGTGTTATGGCACTCGGATTATGTGGCTGCGGAAGCAGCAATAGTGGAAGTGAAGCGGGAAGTGAGGCACAGGCTACACAGTCTCAGGCTTCTGGAGATAAGGTATATAAGATTGGTATTTGCCAGTTAGTGCAGCATAAAGCGCTTGATGCTGCAACAAAGGGATTTAAGGAAGCCTTGATTGATGAACTTGGTAAGGATAAAGTTAAATTTGATGAGCAGAATGCAGCGGGTGATTCTGCAATGTGTACAACTATTACGAATCAGTTTGTATCTGATGGAGATGATTTAATTCTTGCGAATGCGACAGCTTCTCTTCAGGCAGCGGCAGCAGCTACAGATACGATTCCGATTCTCGGAACTGCTGTAACAGATTATGCGACAGCGTTGGATCTTAGTGACTGGTCTGGAACAACAGGAAGAAATATTTCTGGTACTTCTGATCTTGCACCATTAGATCAGCAGGCGGATTTACTTCATGAGATGTTCCCGGATGCGAAGAATGTTGGTATTCTCTACTGTTCTGCGGAGCCTAACTCAGTATATCAGGCTAAAAAGATTGAAGAGTCCCTTAATAAATACGGATATAAATGTACAGAGTACAGTTTTGCAGATTCTAATGATGTTGCTTCTGTAACAACTTCTGCATGTTCTGGAAGTGATGTTCTTTATGTTCCTACAGATAATACAGCGGCATCTTGTACAGAGATTATTAAAAATATTGCGGTGCCAGCAAAGAAACCTATTATTGCAGGTGAAGAGGGAATTTGTTCTGGTTGTGGTGTAGCTACTTTATCTATCAGCTACTATGATCTTGGATATGAAACAGGTAAGATGGCTGCAGAGATTCTTACAAAGGGTACGGATGTTTCTACTATGGAAGTACAATCTGCACCAAAGGTAACAAAGGAATACAACAAAGACATCTGTAACGAGCTGGGAATCAAGGTTCCAGATGGATATACAGCAATTGCACAGTAGGGTCTAATGTATTTTACTTTATAAAGTATTTTAATCAATAGTAACAGAAGGGTGTCGTGATATTTTGCGACACCCTAAGTTGCTGTTAGAAGTTAGGAGGAATTAGGAATATGACAGCGTATTTTGCTTCTTTGAGTGTACCGACACTGATCGGTGCTTTGCCGGGAAATATCGCGCAGGGTGTTATTTGGGGAATTATGGCTTTAGGAGTGTATTTGACATTTCGTGTACTGAATTTTGCAGATCTGACAGTGGATGGCTCTTTTGCTACTGGTGGAGCGGTTACGGTTATGCTCGTCATTAACGGCTGGTCAGTGCCAACTGCACTTCTTATAGCTTTTGCAGCAGGGCTTGTGGCTGGTTTTGTAACAGGATTTTTACATACGGTACTTGGAATTCCAGATATTTTGGCAGGCATTTTAAGTCAGATTGCCCTGTATTCTATTAACTTAAATATTATGGGTATGGCAAATCAGGCATTGAGTGTAGATAAGTATAATCTTCTTGTTTCTTTACGGGAGGTACAGAAATCCATTCTTGTCAGCGTAATATTTGCATTTGTTATTATCTGTATTTTATATTGGTATTTTGGAACAGAGCAGGGTTGTGCACTTCGTGCGACAGGATGTAATCCGAATATGGCAAAGGCACAGGGAATTAATGTAGATTTTATGAAGATTCTTGCCCTTGCTCTTTCTAATGGACTGGTTGCTCTTGCAGGTGGGCTTATTGCACAATACCAGGGATTTGCGGATATCAACATGGGTCGTGGCGCCATCGTTATTGGTCTTGCGGCTGTAATAATCGGAGAAGTTCTTGGAGAAGCATTATTGGCTAAGCACCTGAACTTTATGGGAAGACTTATTTTTGTAGTAATCGGTGGAATCATCTATTACATTGTTGTTGGTATTGTACTTTGGCTTAAGATGCCGACAAATGATCTGAAGTTATTTACTGCGATTATCGTAGCTATTTTCCTTGCTGTGCCATATCTTCGAGCAAAATCAAGGAATTCTTTTGCTAAAGCCGCAAAGAAAGGAGCCGAATAGTATGTTAGACCTTGTAAATATTAAAAAGACATTTAATCCGGGAACAATTCATGAAAAGAAGGCGTTAAATGGAGTTAATCTTCATCTTGATGATGGTGATTTTGTTACAATTATTGGTGGAAATGGTGCAGGAAAGTCCACAACATTGAATGCGATTGCCGGTGTGTGGCCAGTAGATAACGGAAGTATTACAATTGATGGGATTAACGTTACAGGTATTCCAGAATTTAAGAGAGCAAAGTATCTTGGGCGTGTCTTTCAGGATCCGATGACAGGTACAGCGGCAACAATGGAGATTCAGGAGAATCTTGCACTTGCGGCGCGTCGTGGAAAGGGTCGTGGACTTTGCTGGGGTATTACTAAGGCAGAAAAAGAGAAGTACAGAGAACTTTTAAAGATGCTTGATCTGGGATTAGAAGATCGTATGGAAGCAAAGGTAGGACTTCTCTCAGGCGGACAGAGACAGGCGTTAACACTGTTGATGGCGACATTACAAAAGCCGAAGCTATTACTTCTTGATGAGCATACAGCTGCCCTTGACCCCAAGACAGCGCAGAAGGTATTAGAGATTTCTGACCGTATTATTAAAGAAAATAATCTAACAGCGATGATGGTTACCCATAACATGAAGGATGCGATCGCACATGGTAACCGCCTGATCATGATGCATGAAGGAAAAATTGTTTTAAATATTGCTGGCGAGGAAAAGAAAAAACTTACCGTAGAAGATTTACTTCGTAAATTTGAAGTAGTTGCCGGAGAAGAATTTAGCAGTGATAAAGCGCTATTAGCGTAGAAAGTATTTTTTCTAAACAGAGAAACGGAGATACACAAGAGTGAAAGAATTAGTAAATTTACAGTTGATGATGTTTGCCCTGATTATTATTGGGTTGATTTTGAAAAAGACCAAAGTGATTGGCAAGGAAGGACAGAAAAGCATGACGAATCTTGTTATTGACCTTATTTTGCCATGTAATATTATCTTTTCTTTTATGATAAAGTTTTCATCGAAAATTGCGCAGGACTTTATGGTAATTCTGATCATTTCTATATTAATTCAGGTGTTTTGTGTTATCTTAGGCAGTGTATTATATAATAAATGTTCTGTAAAAAGAAAGAAATGTCTGCGTTATGCAACCATTTGCTCGAATGCAGGTTTTCTTGGCAACCCAATCGCACAGGGTGTATATGGAATGATGGGTCTTACACTGGCTTCTATCTATCTGATTCCACAAAGAATCATGATGTGGTCAGAAGGTGTTTCTGTATTTACGGAAGCACCGACGAAAAAGGAAATGTTAAAAAAGATATTTAGTCATCCATGTATCATTGCCTGCGAGATCGGAGTAGTTTTAATGTTGACCGGATGGCGGCCGCCACATTTCTTACAGGAAACGATTACTTCGATAAGTAACTGTAATACGGCAATGTCCATGCTTGTAATTGGAATGATACTTGCCGATGCGGATCCAAGAACTCTGGTGGATAAAGATGTGCTTTTCTACAGTGTGGTTCGTTTGATCTTTATTCCGTTTTGTGTATTCCTTCCATGCTGGATGCTGCAGATGGACAGTCTTGTTAAAGGTGTCAGTGTACTTCTTGCAGCAATGCCGGCTGGAGCAACTACAACGATCCTTGCTTCTAAATATGACTGTGAAGAAGAATTTTCCGTAAAACTCGTTGTGTTTTCCACAGCAGCTTCACTGATCACAACTCCAATATGGAGCCTGATATTAATGAAAGTTTGATTGTAGATTTGGTGTAGACGAAAAAAGAATGGTTATAAGTTTGATTTTGTTCCGTTGTGCTAAGCATTCCATTCTGCTCAGAAAAACAGGAACTTGGAAAAAACGAGTCCCAAGTTCCTATGGTCAGAATTCCATAGCACAAAGTCACAAAATGCAATACTTATAACCATTCTTTTTTCTGACTATCTGAAACCTACAATTGATAAGAATGGGGATTGTCCAGAAGTGAGTATCTTTATGCTGAATTGTACTCAGTCTTCTTACAATTCAGCATAAAATTCTATTGTGCATCTCTGTAATCCTGCAGTAATCATTCCACATCTGGTGTATCTGATGTAACTAAATTTCAAGTATATATAGCAATTTGAATGTCAGTCACTTGAGATTTAATTTCTCGGATAGATTGCTTTCTTTTTTTCGTCTATATCAAATATGTAAATCAAAAATTGTATATTTTGTAAAGAAAATCTTATTTTTTTGAATATTATTGTGATATAATACATTGCAATTTTTTATATCTTAGTATAGAATAGTAAAAAGAAAGAGAGGGGTTATTTTCTTCTTGTAATTATATGGAGAGAATACCTCTTAGTTTTGTGATTAAGGATAAATTACAGATAGGTTACAGATAAATTACATAGGAGGGAAAAGAGAATGCCAGTAATAGATTTTCACTCTCATATTTTGCCGGGGATAGATGATGGGAGTCGTAATGTTGAAAAATCATTGGGGATGCTGCAAATCTCGGCTTCACAAGGTGTAGATATTATAGCGGCTACGTCTCATTTTTATGCCACAGAGGATAGAATTTCTTCATTTCTGGACAGAAGGCAGAATGCTTTTGAACAATTAAAGCAGTGTTTGACAGAAAAAGACGAATATCCTGAGATTGTGGTAGGGGCGGAAGTGGCTTTTTTTTCGGGCATAAGTCGAGCAGAGCGTCTAGAAGATTTAACATATCAGGGTACTGATTTGCTTCTTTTAGAGATGCCGTTTTCTCCATGGACGAAGGCGGATATAGATGAGATTAAATATATATTAGAACGACGCAGAATGAAAGTTTTGCTGGCTCATTTAGAGAGATTTTTAACAATCCCGGGGAATAAAAAGAAGATATATGAATTGTTGGAACTTCCTGTTTATGTTCAGATTAATGCAGAGAGTTTTGAACAGTGGGGGGAACGAAGACAGATTTTTAAAATGCTTAAGAAGAAGGGTATGATTTTTTTAGGAAGTGATTGTCACGGTGTTCATCATAGGGCACCGAATCTCATAAAAGGTCGTAATGCTTTGGAAAAGAAGATGGGAAAGGCTTTTATGGATGAGATGGATGCACAGGCCCTTTATTTACTAAATAGGGAGGAAAGGTAAATGTCAAAGAAGATTTCGATTGTTATAAGTGTTATTTTGTTTATAATACTCATGGTACTTATTGTGTGTGAGAAGATGAATCCGGAGGCTGGGACCGCATTAATTCATAGCATTTTTTAATGATAGGGGTGTTTTAAATGAAAAGAAAGCATTACGCAAAGGGAGAAAAAGTAAAGCTTTACAAAAAGTTTTCTTTAGTAGTGCTGGTATTTGCGGTAATCTGTATTGCGATAGTTGGTGTTGCAACGGTTTTGCCTGAACATAATAATAGTAAGAAAAAAGTGGATCAAGAACAGAGTACAGCAGAGTTGGATAAAGATATTGTGACAATTAACGGTGTGAAGTGTAAGCCGAATTGGGATGTAAAGACGTATCTTTATATTGGAGAAGACAGCAGAGGTATTAAGAAAAGGAATTCCGAGACAAACGGAACTGGACAGAGTGATGTTTTGGAGTTGATTGTTTTAAATACAAAGGAGAATACCTATTATAAGCTTCCGATTAATCGTGATTCGATAACCGATGTGAAGTCTCTTGATGAAGATGGCTCTTATTTGGCAACGACAAAGGTACAGATCGCTTTTGCTCATGCAAATGGGGATGGAATGGAATCTAGTTGTGAGAATACAGTTGATGCAGTATCTAATATGCTTTATGGAATTAAGATAGATGGATATATTGCGATGAATATTGATGCGATTAAGGTTATTAATCATCTTGCGGGCGGAGTGCCTGTTACAATAGAGGATGATTTTTCTCAATCTGATTCTTCACTGAAGATGGGAGAGACGGTTACTCTTACGGATGACCAGGCATTACATTATGTTCATGATCGTATGAATGTAGGTGATGGGACGAATGTTTGTCGTATGCGAAGACAGAAGGAATATATCGACGCACTTTATCCGATTTTTAAGAATAAGTTGAAAAGTGATAGTGGGTTTATCAATACTTTTTATAATGATCTAAGTGACTATATGGTAACAGATATGAGTGTTGGAGAGATGGGTAATCTTGCGAATACCATTATTATGAGTGAAGATAAAGGTGAGTTATCTATAGATGGAACCAATGCGCTAGACAGGCTTGGGTTTAATGCATTTACTGTGGATAAAACTAGTCTGGGTGATGTTGCAATGAAGTTATTTTTTAAAAAAGCAGAATAAATAAGAGGAACGAGGGGAAAAATGAGTCTGATTAATAAACAAGAAGAAAACAGTCCGGAATTTGAAGTGATTAAAGGCGGAAGAACTATTTCACCGATGAATTTTTCGGAAGGAATGGATGATGAAGCAGAAATTGATTTAGTAGAGATTGGCTGGACCTTATTAGATAAGTTACATTATATCGTATTGAGCTTTCTTATCGGGGCGGTATTGTTTAATGCGATTTCTTATTTTTGTATCGAGCCTACATATAAGTCTACAGCGAAGATGTATGTTGTATCTGCGTCTAAGAATTCAGTGGTAGATTTAGACGCTTTAAATATTGGTACATCTCTTACAGCGGATTATGAGCAGTTGATGTTAAGTTATCCGGTTCTTGAACAGGTAATTAATAAACTGAATTTAGATATGGATTCTGATGAGTTGGCTAAGATGATTACTCTGGATAATCCACAGGATACTCGAATTTTGAATATTGATGTCATAAGTACAGATCCGAAAGAGGCAAGAGATATTGCCAATACATTAATGGAAATATCGGTAGATTATTTGCCGAAGACAATGAGTACGAATGCACCGAATATGGCGCAGAAGGCAAAGCTTCCTGACACACAGGATGGTCCAAGTTATATGAAGTTTACTTTAATTGGAGCATTCCTTGGAGCATTCCTTTACTGTTTATATATCGTTATCAAATATTTGATGGATGATACGATTCACACAGCAGAAGATATGGAAAAATATTTTGATATCGTACCTTTAGCAGTTATTCCTGATATTGAAGCATTACAAGAATTAAAGGAATATAAAAAGGCAGCAGGAAAGGAAAAGTAAATAATGAAGAAGTTAAATTTAACAATAGAGGATATGCCGTATGCGGCAGAAGAAGCGTTAAATCGTTTAAGAGTAAATATAAAGTTTTGTGGAAAGAATACAAAAAAGATATTGATTACAAGTAGTGTTCCTAATGAAGGGAAAAGTACAGTGTCTGTTCATTTGTGGAAGCTTTTGGCAGAAGCTGGTTTTCCTACAGTATTGGTAGATGTAGATTTACGTAAGTCAGAGCATAATACCATTTTGAAGATGCAAGGTGTTGAAGAGGGAATTAATCATTATCTCTCCGGAATGGCGGAATATGAGGATGTTGTTTATGAAACAAATATTCCGAATGGACATTGGGTTCCGATTGCGGAACTGTTAGAGAATCCATCCGCTTTATTAGAAGATCCAAGGTTAGAAGAACTTTTGAATCGTTTATCAGAAGATTATAGATATGTGATTATTGATACACCACCGCTGGATAATATTTCAGATGGTGCGTTAATTGCAAGTATGAGTGATGGAGCGGTCTTAGTAGTGCGTTGCGCAGAGACTCCTAAAAATATTGTTAAACAGTCCCTGCAGCAGATAGACCGAGTAGGATGTCCTCTCCTTGGTGTGGTATTGAACCGTGCAGAGGTAAAAGGTGGAGCATTCCAGAAGTATTATGGTCGTTATGGTAAGTATACGAAGTATGGATCTTATTATGGACCAGATGAGAAAAAAATTAGATAAGCTAATAATACTTAATTAAATATATTGTATATTTAATAAGTATTTATTATAATTTAGGACATAAACCTGTCGTGGCAAAAAAAGGTTTTTGTCAAAAGGAGGCAAATAAATTATGAAAACTATGAAAAAAGTAGCAGCAGTTCTTCTTGCAGTTATGCTTATGGCACCTGCAGCAGTAAACGCTGCAGCACCATCAGCAACTAAGGCAACTATCGCAGGACAGAAAGCAGCTGTATCTACAGTATATACAGGAAAAGCTCAGTTACCAGCTACAGTTACAATTAATGGAAAGACATTAATCGCTGGTCAGGATTTCGTTTATGTAAACGCTGCAGCAAAGACTGATGCTGGAACATACACAGTATCAATCAAAGGTATTGGAGCTTTCGAAGGAACTGCTACAGTAACATACACAGTAAACAAAGCTGCTGCTGCAACAAAGACAACTAAAGTTGCAGCTAAGAAAGCTTACAAAGCTTCTTCTTTAAAGAAAAAAGCTAAGAAATTCAGCGTAAAAGTTGCTGGTGCTACTTACACAGTAAAAGGTAAAAAAGCTAAAAAGTATATCAAAGTAAGCAAAAAAGGTAAAGTTACAGTTAAAAAAGGTATCAAGAAAGGTACTTACAAAATTGTAATCAAAGTTAAAGCTACTAAGAATACTGAAGCTGGTAAAAAAGTAGTTAAAATCGTTATCAAATAATTAAATTAAAATAGTTAGTTTTAAGGCATCCTGGCCACGAAGGATGTCTTTCTTTTTTATAGAACAAAGATTGACAAAATAATTTTTCTTATATACAATATTTAAGATATTTACAGGATTGTGAAGGCTTTTTTGATGGAGCTATGGAGCAATTCTTAAAGATAAAGTAGAGTTATGAAGGTAGCCTGTGAGAATTGGTATTGGTCAGGGGAAGCCGGAAAGGAAGAAGTTATGTTTGAAAAGTTAGAGAGAAAGCTGGTTAATGTGTTGCTTTTTTTTGATCTGTTTAAGATGAAGACAAAGATTCCAGAGGATTTTAACGGGGTTATGCGCACACAGGATAAGCGTGTAAGAAAGCTTGTAAAACGGGCATATGAGATTCCATTTTACAGGAAGAGATTTGATGAGGCTGGAGTGAAGCCGGAGGATATTCGTACAGGGGATGATCTGTCTAAGCTTCCGTTACTTACGAAGGATGAGCTTCGTGCATGGATGAATGAGGAGGCGAAGGATCCGAAGTATGATTGCTGGTTTCATGATACAACGAGTGGTTCTTCAGGAATTCCTCTGATGTTACTTGTTTCTCCGAAAGAGAAGGCATATAATATGGCGAACTGGTTCCGAGTTATGATGTGTGCCGGTTATAATCCATTTAAAGGCAAGACAATGAGTCGTAAGAGTGCCCATAGTATTTCCGGAGGCAGTGATACATTTTTACAGCATTTTGGGATTCTTCGTCGTGGCTTTGTCGATCAGTATGCGCCGGAGCCGGAGATTGTGAAGCAGATTAATGCTTATAAGCCAGACTTTTTATATATGAATAAGAGTGAATTTATGCGTATTTGTCTGTACTGTAAACAGAATCATGTGGAGCTTGAGAAGCCGAAGTTTTACTGTCCTACCGGAGAGAAGATAGACGATACAGCAAGAAAGCTCTTTGCGGAGATTCTTGGACCGGGAATTATTGATTCTTATGGAACTGCAGAGACTGGTGCGGCGATGGTACGGCTTTTTGATAATAAAGAATATACGGTCCATAATGATTCTTTTGTGGTAAATATTTACGATGAAAAGAATCGTCCGGCGAAAGAGGGTAATATTGTAGTTACACCACTTTATAAAACAGATTTACCACTTATTAATTATGCGATTGGAGACAGGGGAACCTGCGAGGTTCGGGATGGTGTCCGCTATATCACAAGTGTACAGGGAAGAATGAATGACTTTTTCCGTTATGAGACAGGAGAAGTGACTACTTTCTTTGAAATTGCCCCGATCATTGCCCACTGTGAAGATATACTTCAGATGCGTTTTATTCAGGAAACGTATCATAAGATTCATATTCAGTGTGTACATAATAAGGCGGAGTCTAAGCTGAGTAAGGAAGAAGTCGAGAAAGATATGACCGCAAAGTTAAATGCGAAGTTCAAGCATCCGTTTGAGATTGTGTATGATTGGATGGATTCTATTCCACCGGATAAGAATGGTAAGCTTCGTATGATCGTATGTAAGGTACAGGATTAATGGAAGTATTTAATAGCGATAATGGATTACAACAGGTATCTGACAGAGAAACTAACAGGATAATTATTAGATGGAGGACGGATTATGGCAGGAAAGAATAAAGATGCCTCTTTGAATAAAAGAGCCTTTACCTCAGGATTTTTCTTTATCCTGGCACAGCTTTTTGCAAGAGGACTGACCTTTGCTGTAACCCCGATCTATTCTAGGTTATTGACACAGGCGCAATATGGTATAGTCCGTACGTACGAATCCTGGCTACTGATTGCATATACGGTCATGTCATTATGTCTTTGGAGAAGTGTGGATGTAGCAAAGAATGATTTTGAAGAGGATTATAATGGGTATGTATCAAGCGTACATACATTATCTTACATCGCGATCGCATTTTTCTTTGGAATCTGCATGATCTTTAAGACGCAGGTACAGGACTTCTGCCAGATGGATGATTTGATGTTTTATTCCTGTTTCCTCTATGTATTTACTTATACAAGTATGCTCTATGTACAGCGAAGAGATAAACAGGTTCTTAAATATAAGTTTAGTACGATGGCAACCTTGCTTACGATCGTGCCGGGAACCTTCCTTTCAATCTGGCTTATTTACCGAGGTCGGGTGCAGGGACTCGTTGATCAGCTTGTTGACCGTCGTGTGATCGGCTACTATGTTCCACAGATTATCGGAGGGGCGATCGTTGCTATTGTTATCTGGACACAGGGTAAGAAGTTTATTAATTTAAAATATTGGAAATACGGACTGGCATTCAGCCTTCCACTTATACCAGAAGCATTGTCGATTCAGATTATGAATCAGTCAGACAAGATTATGATTCAGAAAATGATCAGCAATGAAGCGGCAGGAATCTTTGCACTTGCGACAACGATTTCTTTTATCATATGGATTCTTGAGGATTCGGTATGGAATGCATGGATTCCATGGCTTTATGCCAAAATATCACAGGGGGAAGAAAAAGAAGTTGCGAAACCATGGACATCGGTTATGCATATGTTTGGAATTCTTTCCTGGGTGATTGTTATGCTCGCACCGGAAGCAATCGCTATTCTTGGCCCGGCAAAGTACAGGCCGGCAGTATGGCTCATTGCTCCAATGGTATCCGGAACCTTGTTCCGTTTCTATAGTTACAGCTATTCTGCTCTCCAGAATTATTACAAGAGAACCCAGTATGTAGCAGCCGGAACAATTGGAACGATGGTATTAAATGTTATTTTAAATTATGTATGTATCCTGAATTTTGGTTATATGGCGGCTGCCTATACGACAGCGTTCAGTTATATCATACTTCTGCTCGTGCAGGGAATTCTTGAGCATAAAATCACAGGAATGGTTATTGTTCCACTTCGTAAAACGCTTCTTATCGCAGTGGTATACGGTGCGATCAACCTGTTGTCCATGAATCTTTACAAAGTAGCATGGTATTTCCGATATGCTGTATTGATTCTTGTGGTAGCAGCAGCTGCAATCGCGTTAAGAAAACAGATGGCAGCAGTATTGAAAATGTTTAAAAAACGAAAGTAAAGACGAAAATAAATACGAAAGTAAAAAACAATGGCATAGATCTGTAAAGATAGTCGCTGCGAGCCAAATGCCTGTCTGGCATTTGCTCTTGCTCCGACATTACAGATCTATGCTATTGTTTTTTACTTTCGTATTTATTTTCTGACTTTGATAAATTGGAGGGATGATTTTTACCGGTATTTTTACCATGTACCTTTGATAAATCGAGGTAGGTATTACGGATAGAGCAAAAAAGAAGCGTTTAGCGCAACGGAACAAAATGAAAACACAAAATCATTCCTTCTTTTTTGCTTATCATCTTCTACTCTACTACGATCTCTACTTTATCCATAGCTTCGAAGAGCAGTTTCTGGGCATCTTCTAAGGTTTCTCCTTTGGTGATGATATGTCCGATACGATGTGGTCCTACGTGGAACTTATGTACTTCATCGCCCGGTTGATAATCGAATTCAACTTCATAAATATTATCATTTGGTTCATTATGGTCTGTTTGGGACTTGATGATTCCGTCTTTATCACTCATGAGAAGATGGCTGGCATTTGGTACAAATGGTTTGTCAAATGTAAAGGCAGGGTCTTCGCCAAGAGCAGTTTTTAAAATCTTTTCGTAGTAGTCAAATCCGTAGTAAATAGATGTTAGCTCAGCAAGGCAGGTAGCGCCGCAGCGTCCGCCGAGTTCTAATACGTAGGTTTTGTTGTCTTTTAAGATGAAATCGGCATTGATAGCACAGTTGTCAAGCTGCATTGCTTTTACTGCGCCGCGAAGCTGTGCTTTGGCATCTTCGATGACATCTTCGCTTAAGTTATATGGTGCAAAGTGTCCGATTGGTACGCCGGTGTCTCCGTGGAAAACGTAATCTCCATGAGGGAGGATAAACTGTACTTCTCCGTTGTATACGAATGCCTGTGCTCCGAATTCTTCGCCTTCTACAAATTCTTCGATCAAGAAGTAGTCTTTTCTTGTGTTTTCTTTTACATACTGCATAGCAGAGTCAAATTCTTCATAGGAATCTACACGAGTGATTCCGCGGCTGCCTGAGGAGTCTACAGACTTGAAGATCAGTGGGAATTCCAGTCCCTCGATTGTCTTTTTAATATCTGGATCTGTGAAGAGAACCTGGCGGAAGCGGGCAGTACGTACACCGTATTCTTCGTATTTGGTTTTCATAAGCATCTTATCTACGGCGATCTGTGCTGCTTCATAGGAAAGTCCGGCAAGTCCCATGGCATCGCATACTTTTCCAATAGTGATAACGCATACATCGGTACCGGTTGTAACGATTCCGTCAATCTGTTCTGCTCTTGCAATCTCAAGAATCTTTTCATCATCTACGGTATTTTCATAATATACTTTATCAGCTAAAGCAAATCCTGGATAGTTTCCGGGAATGCTGACAACAATCGTATATAATCCCATTCTTTTTGCTGTTTTAATTAAAGGAACCTGATAGATACCGGCTCCGAGAATCATAATTTTCTTCATGATGACCTCCTGATTGATTATGATGTACTCTCGGAGTCTTTCTCACAAAATCAAGCACAAAAAGATTCCGAGAGTACATTTATGATGATATAGTTTTCGTTATTTCTTCGTTATCTATTCATTATTTATTCATTATCTATTCGTTATCTGATGGTTCGCAGCTATTCTTTGCAGAAATAGTTTCTGTTGGAAGTACAGGTTCCACAGATGTTGCTGTATCCGGAGTATTCGCTGTGTCCTGGATTGCTGCAGCAGTGCTGTTTTGTGAAATTACTTCCCGTACAACGAACTGTGGCTGTTTGTTCATTCCAAGGAACATGCGTCCAAGGTATTCTCCGATTGTTCCCATGAATAACATGATAAGACCGGAGAAGAAGCAGATGGCACACATCATGGAAGGCCATCCAAGAGCCATCATAGGATTGACGAGTTTACGGATTACGATAATAAGTGCGCCAAGGATACTTAAAATAGAAAAGAAGTATCCGCAGTAGGTGGACAGTCGTAAAGGAACAACAGAGTAGCCCATAATGTTAGAATATAGCTGGATGAGCTTCTTTAATGTGTAACCGGACTGACCGACTTCACGCTCAAAATGTTTGATTGGAACGCAGCTTATGTTTCGGGTAGTACGTAAGAAGAGTCCCTGTAAATGTGTGTATGGACTCTGGTACTGGATAACGTAGTCTCTTACGAACTTACGGATAACCCAATAGCTGGATGTCTTCATGTCTTTGGGTTTTCCGATAAGGATTCGAACCGTGATGTAATTTAAAAAACTTCCAAAGTTGCGGAATGTGGAATGCTTTTTATCGGGATAGTAGCCATAAACAATATCGTAGCCTTTTTCAATCTCTTCCAGCAGAAAATGAAGCTGGGAAGGGTGCGTCTGCATATCATCATCCATCGCGATCAGCAGATCTCCCTGTGCATAGTTAAGCCCTGCCATAACGGCATTATGCTGTCCGGAATTCTTTGCTAAAGAAATTGCTTTTACAAAAGGATAGTCGGCAGCAAGAGAACGAAGTTCTTTCAGTGTTGCGCCATCGTCTGGAGAATAGTCGTCTACGAGAATAAATTCATAGTCCGGACGACCCAAACGATCTAGCTCCGCACTGGTCAGTTCGACTACTTCACGAATGGTTTGTGAAGATTTATAGCAGGGTATGATAATCGAGTGTAACACGAGTTTTGCCTCCTGGTAGTTTATTATGTACTCTCGGAGTCTTTCTTGCACTTGCTTTTGTGGCTGATTTTCCGCCAGCCGCACCCGAATTTCATCAACGTACGCACCGCGTACGCCTCAAAAATTTGGGCACAACTGACAAAAAATCTTCTCACAAAATCAAGCACAAAAAGATTGCCGGAGTACATTTATTATGTACTCAAAAGATTCCTGAAGTACATTTATTTTGAATAAAATTCTTTAATCTTTTCACATACAGTAAGAACTTTTTCTTCTTCTAATCCATAATAAAGAGGAAGACGAAGGAGACGTTCGCTTTCTTTTGTTGTGTACTTATCTTCTCCATGGAAACGACCGTATTTCTGTCCGGCAGGTGCTCCGTGAAGAGGAATGTAGTGGAATACGGAAGAGATGTCGTTCTCTTTTAAGTACTGGATCAAAGCGGTACGTTCTTCAAGAGTTTTCGCCTTGATGTAGAACATATGCGCATTGTGGACACAGCCTTCTGGAATAAATGGAAGTTCAATGTGTCCGGCTTCTTTTAAAGAAGTAAGGTTCTCATAGTAAGTATTCCATGTATGCATACGGTTATCGTAAATCTCATCGGCCATTTCTAACTGCGCGTAGAGATAAGCGGCATTCATATCACTTGGCAGGTAGGAGGAACCCGCTTCTACCCATGTATATTTATCAATCTGGCCGCGGAAGAACTTACTTCGGTTTGTACCCTTTTCACGAATGATTTCCGCATTGTCAATATTCTCTTTATCGCGGATTAAAAGGCAGCCACCCTCTCCCATGCTGTAGTTCTTTGTTTCGTGGAAACTGAAACAGCCGTAATCACCGATGGCGCCTAAAGCCTGTCCTTTATAGGAGGACATAACCCCCTGTGCAGCGTCTTCGATTACGAGAAGATTATGGCGTTTTGCGATATCCATGATTGTGTCCATCTCGCAGGCAACGCCGGCATAGTGAACAGGAACGATTGCTCTAGTCTTCTCTGTGATAGCATCCTCGATTAACTTCTCATCGATGTTCATTGTATCCGGACGGATATCTACAAAGACGGCAGTAGCACCACGAAGAACAAAAGCATCTGCGGTAGATACAAAGGTGTAGGATGGCATGATGACTTCATCCCCAGGTTTGATATCTGCAAGGAGAGCAGCCATCTCTGTAGCGTGTGTACAGGAAGTTGTCAGAAGAGCCTTTGCTGTTCCGGTATGGTCTTCGATCCACTTGTTACACTTCTTAGTGAATTCTCCATCTCCACTGATCTTGTGGTTCTGGATTGCTTTTGCCATGTATTCTGTTTCCTTTCCCGTAAATGGGGGAATATTAAAATTAATCATAAAAATTCCTTCTTTAAATTAAAATAAGTGGTTAGCAGTTACGGTATGAAGTAAAACGGCATACCTTCTCATCATTATAGCAAAAATAACAATAATTGTATAGAGAAGGAGTAATGAATTTCTGCCATTTCTTGACGGCAAATATATTTAATTATATAATAAAACAGTTGTATCTGTTCACAAAAAATAATTTTTTTGTTTTTTGATAGTTACAGGTAGCTTTTTTAAGAAAAAAGTGGAGAAATCTTTTTGTTATAAGAAAATAAAAATAACTTTGAGGGAGAAGAGAATGGTTAAGTTAGCAATGTACAGTTTACTAATTGTAATTACGTTTTTTGGTGTAGGTGCTTTTTCCGGTAAACTCTTTGTAAAGTTTCCAGACAGGGAACAGCGGGAAGAAAAGCTTATGTGGATTTTTCTTACATTTCTTATGATGTATTTCGCAAGTGGTTTTTGCATACAGATGATTACCGGTCATAAAGGGTTTTCGTTGTCGCTGGTAGAAACGATTACCATGCAGAAGATTGCGCCGATTGCAGGTCTGTTTTTATGTGCAGCCGTTATATTTGCACTGGAGATTCCAGCGGCGGGTCTTTTGAAAAAGGGTATGGAAAAGCAGAAGAGTATGCTGATTAGTGCCGGAGTATCTGTGGTCAGTGCAGTAATCTTATTTGTCTGGAAAAGAGCAGCACTTACAGAACTTGTTATAGGCGGAAAGAATTTTACGATTCTTGGTATTTTGGTGTTTGGCATTTTTTATTATGCCGGTTTTTATCTTGTGTATAAAAGAACACAGGAACGTGCAAAGGTTCAGCCGGTTTCCTTAAAGAAAGAGGAGTCTTTATGGAAACAGAAGGTGGGAGCATTTGCGAAAAAACACCCACTTCTTTGTTATATGATCTGTTACACCGGAGGTTTTCTTGTTTTAGTTGTCATCGTTTTTTCTACAATGATCTTATCGAATAAAGCATTGGTGTGGAAGATTGATGCGATGCCACAGTATTTCCCATATTTAAAATATATGGCAAAGTTCTTGAGAGAATCTGTAGTAAGTATGCTGCATGGGGACTTTAACTTGAAAATGTATGATTTTACGATAGGAATGGGAGAAGACCTTCGTTCTGTTGTAAGAACATATCCAACGAATTTCCTTGGGGTATTCGTACCAGACCGTTATATGGAAGTTTTTTATAATTTCCTTATGGTATTACGTTATTATCTGGCAGGACTTGCATTTACCGCATACTGCCGTTACAGAAAGAAACCATGGATTCCTACCTGTATTGTTTCTTATGTATACATATTTAGTGGATACATTATGTGTCTTGGAATCAGACATCCTATTTTTACAGCGCCGCTGATTTATCTGCCAATGCTTTTGATCGCATTAGACCGACTGATTACAGATAGAAAAGTATTGATGTACAGTTTGTTTGTAGGTATCTCCATGTTTACGAACTACTACTTTTTATATATCAATACCGTAGCAATGGGAGTATATGCGCTTATCCGTTTTGCACAGACTTATAAAAAAGACAAAGTTAAAGAATTCTTTGCCATGATGGTCCGAATTATTTTATCATATTTGCTGGGATGCTGTATGGGAGCAGTCTCTTTCCTGCCTACGATTGTAAGAACGTTAAATTCTGACAGAGTTGGTTTGAGCAATGCTAAAATTGCTACAGATAATCTGGTGTTTTATTATATCCAAAGACCGGGAAAGATATTGGCAGGATTGATATCGAATTCGTATGTGCCGGAGTATGACAGCTGCCTTGGTTTTGTAGCGCTTATGGTACCGGCGCTGGTTGTCTTTTTCCTTAATAAGAAGAAGGAAGAAAGAGGATTGAAGGGAATTATTATATTAGAATACATTGCATTACTAGTTCCATTTTGTGCATTTGCCATGTCTGGATTTAGTACGATCAGTAATCGCTGGGTTTATATTGTGACATTTACGTTATCTTATATGATGGTTCTTGTGTTTGATGATCTGCGAAGTCTTTCTAAAATACAGGTAATTATACTTTGTGTTGTAACAGTGGCATATTATCCGATCTGTAAATATATGATTGAAGATAATGTAATGGAATCAGAGACAACATTCCGAATGCTGGTTGGGGCAGTTCTGCTTATTTTACTTATTAACTGTATGAAGAAGATAACAAAGATGCAGTATTATACAGCGATGATGGTATTTATAGTAGTATCTTTAGCAGTACATGGAAGAATGCTCTATGACCTTGGTGGTGTAGTAGATACCTTTATGTATAATGGTTCTATTTCCGTAAAGTTTGAGCGTTCCCCGTATCTGTTCTTTACAGATATTTCAGATGATAATTTTTATCGTGTAGATACTTCTTCTGCAGATGATGAATTTGAAAATACAGGTCTGGTACTGGATTATAACGGCGTATCCATGTATAATAGTGTTATCAATAAAGGAATGGTAAAGTATCATAAAGATTTGGACAGTATAGGAATCAGTGCGGTGCACCGTATTTATTCATTTGATAATCGTACGGCGTTAGAAGCACTTGCTAATGTACGATATTATATGATCCGAAAGGAATTTACGCAGAATCTCCCATATGGATTTTCTAAGTATAAAGATTATAGTACAAAAGCTCATGAATATACAATTTACAAGAATGATTATCCGTTATCTATCGGATATACGTATGATAAATATATTGATAGTGAAGAGTATGAGAAGCTGTCTGCTATCGAAAAACAACAGGTGATGCTTGAGGCGGCAGTTCTTGATACAAAGAATGTAAAGAGTCTTGCGAAGGGGGATACCAGATCCGTTTCGGATAAGATTAAGTACGGAACGGTTACGGTAAAGGATACAGATGGTGTTATTGTGAAAGAAGACCGGATTCGCTCCAAAAAAGAAGAAAGTACACTGACTCTTTCTTATGAAAAGAAAAAGGGATATGAAGCTTATCTGATGATTGATGGAATGACAACGAAGAAAGCGCGTATTAAGGCGAAAATCAGCACAGATGATATGGCAAAAAATATAGTGATTCGTAATAATAATCTGACCTATGCGCTTGGAAGAGACAGCTATCTTATTAATCTGGGGTATAGCGATACTTCAGAATCAGAAGATGTGACATTTACGATTCCAATCAAGGCAAAGATTAACTATAGCGATGTAAAAGTATGCTATGTTCCAATGGATGATTATGTTTCACAGATTGAGGAGAGGAATGAAGAGTCGCTTCAGAATGTCTTGACAGATAAGAATAATGAGGTCAGTGGAAATGTAACCCTTTCTTCTGATAAGGTTATGGTATTTTCTATTCCGTATTCTTCTGGCTGGAAAGCATACGTGGATGGAAAAGAAACTTCTGTTTTCAGAGCGAATACGATGTATATGGGAATTAATTTAACGAAAGGTTCTCATAAAGTGGTACTTCGTTATAATTCACCGGGCTTACATCTTGGAATGATGGCATCTGCAGCAGGAATTATCATATGGATTCTATTAGCAGTCGCTTCAAAGAAAAAGAAGCAAAAAGGGAATCAATAAAATGGCAGATAGGAAAACTATATGAAACGTAATAACGTGCATATATAAAAATTTTAAGGAGAGATATTTATTATGGTAGAACATCTGACAAAAAGTGAATTAGCCATTATGGAAGTAATGTGGGATCAGGAGGACGCTCTTACCGCAACAGAAATTATTAAAGTATCCGGGGATAAGGAGTGGAAGAACAGTTCGGTACATTTATTGGTAAATGCATTACTTGAGAAGAAGTTTATTGAAGTGGTGGGCTTTAAGAAAACAACTAAGAATTATGCCCGCACATTTAAACCGACAATGACAAGAGAACAGTATCTGACCCGTAAGGTTCTTGGACATATGAAGCCGGAAGAGAAAATGAATATTTATAAAAAGTTATTAAAGGAAATTGACGATCCGGAATCTCTTAGAGATATCAAGAGAAACATTGATGCACGATTAAAAGTATTAGCAAATCAATAGTTGACTTTCCCTAGTATATGGGTATATAATCAACTCATCTTAAAAAATGAATACAGCGGACATTTAATTAAACCGATGATGTGGAAGTTAGGGCGATTGATGCACTTACAGAGAGACCGGGATGCTGAGAACCGGACAGAACGCAGATTGTCAAGTGGGCCATGGAGGGCAGTGTGAACGGCAGGATACCTGCTTATTAGCAGCGACGTGAAGACATACGTTAGTTGTCAGGGATATGATGCGTATCCTGTGAGTGCATGAAGAGTTTCATGAAGCAAGGTGGTACCGCGGGAGAAGTTTTAGAATTTTACCCGTCCTTGACAGATAGAGAATATTTGTCAGGGACGTTTTTTTATCTCAGTCGAGAAGACTCCCATCTCTTTCAGGAGATTACGTTTCTGTAAAAAGATTCCTATTTCTATAATGGTGAGGAATGAAAAGGCTGTATGAGTATGTTTTGATAATTGTGGATAAGGAGGATGAAAATGCGAAAAGTTGTGATTATCGGAGCTGGTCATGTCGGTTCCCACTGTGGATATACATTGGCACATTCGGGGATAACAGATGAGATTGTTCTTGTAGATGTGGATAAAGATAAGGCATATGCACAGGCGCTTGATATTGCAGACAGTGTTAGTTTCTGTGAGAGAGAGACAGTGGTCAGAAGCGGAGATTATAAGGATTGTGAAGATGCAGCGATTGTTGTTATAGCAATCGGAGAGGCGAGAAAGCCGGGACAGACAAGACTTGATATGTTAGGTCGTTCGGTGGAAATGCTAAAAGAGCTGCTTGCACAGCTGAGTCCTTACAAGATTTCAGGAATTGTTGTGACGATTACAAATCCGGCGGATATTGTAGCGGATTTTGTAAGAAAGGGGCTTGGATTAGAGAGAAACAAAGTATTTGGCACAGGAACTTTACTTGATACAGCAAGACTGATTCGGACACTCAGTGAAGAATCTGGTGTGTCAAGGCATTCCATCCAGGCTTTTTCACTTGGAGAGCATGGAGATTCTTCTATGATTCCATTTTCAACAGTAACAATCGGAGGAATTCCATTTGATGAGTATAACATTTCAAAGGAGAAAGTTTTAGAAGCAACAAGACAGATTGGAATGACGATCATCGAGGGCAAAAAGTCAACGGAATTCGGTATCGGCAGAGCTTTAACTGAAATGGCAGCCTGTATCCTACGCGATGAGAAAAAAATCATGCCTGCTTCCGTTCTTCTTCAGGGTGAATACGGACAATATGATGTACACTGCGGTGTTCCTTGCCTCATCGGAAAGAATGGAATTGAGAAGATTATAGAACTTCCACTGACAGAAGAAGAGCAGGAAATGCTTAATAGATCTTGCGAGATTATAAAGCAACATATTGAAACGGCAAGTCAAGATTAGAACTTCGGACAACAGATATAGAAAGGAAAAGAAAATGAGAAAGATGAAAAGATTTGTAAGTGCAGTGATTATGGCAGCAATGGTTGGTACGCTTTGTTTAACAGGATGTGGCTCTGATAAGAGTGCAGAAGGAAGTACAGGAAATAAGTCAGGAAAGCAGGTTACGGTGGCAGTTGTACAGCCGATGTCACACACTTCCCTTGATCAGATTCGTGATACGATTACTTCTGAACTTGGAAAAGATGAGAATATTAAAGTAGTAACGGATAATGCAAATGGGGATACTACTGCATTAAGCTCTATCATTGAAAACTATAAATCAGATGGCGTTGATATTGTTGTGCCTATCGCAACTTCTACCGCGCAGACAGCAAAGAGTGTTTATGATGGAGAAGATACCCCGATCGTATTTGCAGCAGTTTCTGATCCGGAAGCAGCAGGTCTTACAGGAGAAGATTGTGCGAACATCACAGGTGTTTCTAACAATATTCCAGCAGATGAAATCGTTAAGCTGATCGCGAACTTCCAGCCGGATTATAAGAAGATTGGCTTCCTGTATACATCCAGCGAAACAAACTCCGTATCAACGATTACAGCAGCAAAGAAATACTGTGATGATAACAAGATTGCTTATGAAGAGTCCTCTATTGCTAACGTTTCTGAACTTCAGACAGCTGTAGAATCTCTGATTTCCAAAGGAGTAGATGCTCTTTATACCGGTAATGATAATACAATCGCTTCCGCAATGGCAACATATACAGATGCTGCTTATGCAAAGAAGATTCCTATTTACTGTGGTGCAGATTCCATGGTTGCAGATGGTGGATTTGCAACAGTTGGTGTAAATTATGTACAGCTTGGAAAACAGGTTGCTGACATGGTAGAAAAAATTGCAAATGGGGAGAAGCCTTTCGATATTCCTTATGAGACAATTTCTGATTACGCCAAATACGTAAATATGCAGGCTGTAAAACAGTTTGGCGGAAACTTTGATAAAAAGGCATTTGAAGGATTTGATGTACTTGTAGAAGAGGACGGAACAAGTCATTTTAATAAATAATTAAATGCATATGATGATAAATTATGAAACATAATTAGAATTGAGGATAGAAACATGAGTGAAATAGCAGGTATGTTAGTTTCCGCTCTCGGCCAGGGGTTTATTTATGCCCCTATGGCCCTGGGCGTTTTTCTGACATTTAGTATTTTAAAAACTCCCGACCTTACTGTGGAAGGGAGTTTCGTATTTGGAATGACCTCTTGTGTTATCATTTCAATCGCAGGTCATCCGATTTTAGGACTTATTGCCGGTACACTTGCCGGTGCGGCGGCAGGGCTTTGCACAGGACTTTTACAGACAAAGTTAAAAATAGAACCGATCTTATCCGGTATCCTTACAATGACCGGCTTGTATACAGTAAATTATGCTATTTTAGGCGGACAGTCTAATCGTTATTTACAGTATGAGACAAAGAACAGCCTTGGGGTTACAGTAAATAAACCGGCAGATACTGTATACAAGATGTTTCAGAGAGCATTTGGGCAAAATATGTCTTCTAGTATGGTTGCATTTTTACTTACTATGATTATTGTGGTTATAACCTGTGCGGTACTTGTTACATTTTTTCGTACAAGAAATGGTATGGCGATTATTGCGACAGGAGATAATGAAGAGATGGTTCGTTCCTCCTCGATCAATGCAGACGTGTCAAGGATTGGCGGCGTAATGATATCCAATGCGTTAGTTGCATTTTCCGGAGCATTGCTTTGCCAGTATCAGAAATACGCAGACTTAAACTGTGGAAATGGTATGCTTGTTATGGGGCTTGCCTCAGTAATCATCGGTCTTACATTCTTTGGAACCCATTCAGTGACAGTGCAGGCAGTTGGTGTTGTTCTTGGATCATTGCTATACCGCATTATCATTCAGCTTGCTTACAAAGTTGATATGCCAAGCTATGCAGTCAAATTATTATCAGCAGTTATCGTTGTGATCGCATTAGTTATCCCATGGCTGCAGAAGAATTATAAAAAGAAAGGGGGCAGCCGCAAATGAGTAGTCAGTTAAAACTTGTGGATATTACAAAAAAGTTTGAGGCGAATACTGTCAATGAAAAGGTTGCCCTTGATCATTTGAATCTTACAGTAGAGCCGGGGCAGTTTGTCACAGTTTTAGGCTCAAACGGTTCCGGAAAATCAACGATGTTTAATGTTATTCTCGGAAGCCTTTTTCCAGACGAAGGAAAAGTATATTTAGGGGATAAAGACATTACGAAATTAAAAGACTACAAACGTGCCTTAAACATCGGATGCCTTTACCAGAATCCACTTCGTGGAACAGCTCCGAACCTCACCATTGAGGAAAACCTTGCCCTTGCTTACACAAGAAAGGCTTCCCCATCTTTCTTTGCCTTAAATAAAAAAGACAGCTCCTATTTCAGAGAAGTTCTTTCCACCCTTGGAATGGGGCTTGAAGACAGGATGAAAACGAAAATTGGACTTCTTTCCGGAGGACAGCGCCAGGCGGCCTCTCTTTTAATGGCAACGATTGCGGAGCCGGAACTTTTATTACTTGATGAACATACCGCTGCGCTTGACCCTGGTGCAGCCGAAAAAGTTATGGCATTAACGAAAAAAATCGTTGAGGAAAATAAAATTACTACGTTGATGATTACGCATGATATGGAATATGCTCTGGAATATGGCAGCAGGACGATCATGCTTGATTCCGGAAAAATAGTTATGGATTTGACCGGAAAAGAACGAGAAGAAATGACAACCGGGAAATTAGCCGAACTCTTTTATGGAAAAGCACATAAGAGAGGTTAATTTTGTAAGGTTGTAAAGTAGACGAACACCGGCAATGTAAATAGATATAAATTGTTCCGTATCACTGCACTCTTAATGCTCAACCGCATTAAGAGCTTGCTCCAAGTCACAATTTATATCTATTTACATTGCCGGTGTTCTGTTTATTCCAATCCGACAAAATTAATTCAAAGATTTGGGGATGGTGACAGGAAAAATTAGAACTCTGGAATATGTTATCTGCTCCATCTTCATAATCACTGATTTCGCCGTTTTCATAGACTTACAAATTAAACTTCCTCTTGCATAAAGCTGATACGTTTTGATATTATCTTTCATTGGAGAATGATATAAGAAAGGATGTGAAGGAAATGTGTAATTTAAGTCAGGGGATTAGGGAAGAAGCATTTGAAGAAGGACAGGAAAAAGGAGAAAAACAAAAATTAGTTAGAGTAGTTACTAAAATGCATGAGGCAGAGTTCCCTTTAGAGCAGATAGCAGCGATAGCAGAAATCAGTGTGGAGAGGGTGAAAGAGATTATAGATTAATTTTGTAAGGTCGTAAAATAGACGAACACCGGCAATGTAAATAGATATAAATTGTTCCGTATCACTGCACTCTTAATGCTCAACTGCATTAAGAGCTTGCTCCAAGTCACAATTTATATCTATTTACATTGCCGGTGTTCTGTTTATTCCAATCCGACAAAATTAATTCAAAGATTTGGGGAAGAATGCAACATTTTGTGTTAATATATATATCAGATGTGAGATGACTCCCACCTCTGTAGGTGGCGAGCAACAAATCAGTATCAGTGGGGGAGTCAATCTCCCATCTGATATAGCCTCCGGCAGGGCGCACATTGTCCGGTGGACAATGGTTTTGCGCCGACCGAAACGGAGTGTAGACTTGCAGAGATGCGCAGAAGAAGTATGTCATGCATTGCATGACGCGCATCTCGCAGCAAGAATGCCGGGGCATTCTTGAAAAAACTGCGTGAAGAGTATCATACAGACAGGAGTATAAGATAGAGATGAAAAGCAGGGTTCAGAAAAAAGAAATGCGTTGGGAGAAGCTTGATAATACGGCGAATCTTTTTCCGGTTATCGCGAATGAGACGATGACAAATGTATATCGAATTGCGGTGATTCTTTCTGAAGATATCCGTCCGGAGTGTTTGCAGGAAGCGTTAGAGCAGGTTTTGCCCTGGTTTAATACGATGAACGTCCGGATGCGAACAGGAATGTTCTGGTATTATTTTGAAACAAATACAAAAGGGAAGCCTGTTGTGCGGGAAGAACAGGATTTCCCTTGTCGTTATGTGGAACGTCATGAGAATAGAAATTATCTTTTTCGTGTTACTTATTATAAAAATAGAATTAATTTGGAAGTATTTCATGCGCTTGCAGATGGAATGGGTGCAGTGAATTTTTTAAGGGAGCTGACATATCAGTATTTGAGGATTTGTTATCCGCAGCTTTCGGGTGAGATGGGTGACCGGCTCTGTGATGATACGTCGCTTGATACGGAGGACAGTTATTTAAAGAATTATAAAAAGGCAGGGAAGAAGACTTATAAGTCTGTTCCGGCAGTGCATATGAAGGGAGAACATCTTGTTCGAGGTGAACTAGGGACTATTCATGGGTATATGTCAGTGAAGCAGCTTAAAGAGAAGGCAAAAGAGCTTGGAATGAGTATTAATGAATATTTATCTGGCATTTTTGTATACAGTATTTATAAGGGATATTTGCATGAAAATACTTCAAAAAAGCCGATTGTACTTTGTGTTCCAGTGAATTTGCGGCCGTTTTTTGAGTCGATGACAACGAGAAACTTTTTTGCGATGGCGAGTGCTGCCTTTTTACCGGAAAAGGAAAAATATGAGCGGCAGGAAGTCATGAAGCTTGTGCAGAAAGAGTTGAAAAAGCAGATAACGCAGGAAAATCTGGAAAGGATGATTGCCTATAATGTGTCAAATCAGAAGAATTATGCATTGCGGGTCGTACCTCTTTTTTTGAAAAAACCGGCAATAAAGTTTGTATATTTAACGAGTGCAAAGGCAACAACAACAACGATTACAAATATGGGAAGAATGGTAGTAGATAAAGCATATGAACCATATATTAAGCGTTTTCAGATCATATTATCGCCTTCTGTCGGGCAGAATACAAAAGCAACGGTCTGTTCTTATGGGGATGAGCTGACATTTACATTTAGTTCTCTCTTAAAAGATACATCTGTACAGAAAGTATTTTTCCGCAGTCTTGTGGAGGATGGTATTGAAGTGGAGATTGAAACGAATGGGGTGTATTATGATTAATAAAAACTATTTTTTGATGGGAGGTGCGTTTTCCCATGAATAAATGTAAAAGATGTAATGTATGGGTTGCAGATGATACGATGGTGTGCCCGCTCTGCCACACGATTCTGACAGAAAATAAACCGATGGAACAAAGTTTGGATCATAACGCAAATAAAATGCAGGGAGTGCAGAGACCGGGTTATCCGGATGTGAAGAAGAATACAAGACGCTTTCGAAAAGCAGGAAGAATTCTTTTATTTATTTCGCTGGCGGTGGAGATGCTTCTTGCATTTATCAATTATCTGACTTTTGATGCTGCTCCGAAGTACTGGTCGGTTGTAACAGGGGGAATCATTGCGTATCTGATTCTGACCCTTTGGGATATTTTCAGCAGAAGACAGGGGCATATCCGAAAGATTTATACACAGATTTTTGTTATACTGGGATTGCTGGTGCTGATTGACTATTCCCTTGACTGGAAAGGGTGGTCACTTGAATTTGGCTTACCATGTATTATTTACGGTCTGGTTCTTGCGATTATCATATGTATGAGTGTTAATTCCTCAAGCTGGCAGAATTATCTTTTGATGCAGCTGGCGGCAATTGCTTTAAGTATCGTGGATGTTGTATTACATTTTAAAGGGTATTTTCATCATATTGTACTTGCCTGGATCGCACTGGGGCTGTCTGTACTTTTATGGAGTGGAACGATGCTCATCGGAGACCGTAAGGCAAAGAATGAATTAAAAAGAAAGCTGCATATATAGCATGTTTGAAATTTGAATTTATAGTTTATTATAAAATAGTAAATGAACAGGAGATGTGAATGAGCAGAAGAGATTTGGGGACAAGTATCAGAAGAAGAGGAAAGACTGTGGACAAGTCGGCAATGGAACAGATGCTTCGGCGGGAACGGGCGATGCGTAAGAAACGCAGGAAGCAAAAGTCAATTAGTCTGGCGGCGGCAGTGTCAAAGAATGTAATCGCGCTTGCGACTTCTCTTCATGGAATCGGTCCGTTGATTCAGGACGGAACATTACGAAAGAGAGTGGCAGATATGGAACCGGCATGGCATCCGCCAAGAGGGTTTTCGCTGGTGCCGATTGAGATGTCGAATTTTTCAATGGAATTATTGTTGCATCAGATAGGAGACAATGCGGGGGATTCTGAACAGGTAGATACGGCCGAGAGATTATTGATGGAGAACCGAGAAGTTGTTTTACAGCTTCATGGTGGTGGATATATTGGAAAGATTCGAAATGCTTATCGGGACTTTGCAGTATTATATGCGAAAATGCCTGGAAAGAGGGCAGTTCTTTCTGTGGATTATCGTGTTGCACCGGAAAATCCGTATCCGGCCGCATTAGAAGATGCCTGTGCAGCATATGAATGGCTTCTTGAGATGGGATGTGCGAGTGACAAGATTGTTGTTGCCGGAGATTCTGCCGGAGGTGGACTTGCCTTAGCGCTTTGTCTTTATTTAAAAGATAAAAAGAAACCATTACCAAAGAAGTTGGTTTTAATGTCTCCATGGACAGATTTGGCAGCGACCGGAGATTCCTATGAAACAAACTTTGAAAAAGATCCACTGTTTGGCAACACGACGGACAGTATGATCTACAATAATGCATATTATGGGGATAACGATTCGAAATTGCCATACATTTCCCCGCTTTACGGTGATTATGAAGGGCTTCCTCCAATGCTTTTTCAGGTAGGAGGAGCGGAAATGCTTTTAAGCGATAGTGTAAGAGCAGCGAAAAAGGCAAAAGCTGCCGGATGTGAAGTTCACCTTACAGTTTACGATGAAATGTTCCATGTCTTTCAGCTTGGAATGAAAATGATGAAAGAATCCAGAAATGCATGGAAAGAAATCGAAGAATTTCTGAACTGCTAAGTGAAAGAAGAACCATCATACTAATGTATATTTTTATCCAATTTCTACATACTACCGATAAGACACTCGATATGAAAGTATAAAGTTGTGATTTATGCGATTTATTTGATGTACTCCCGGAGTCTTTCCTGTGCTTGATTTTGTGAGTACATAATAGTTATGAAGGAGTATGCAGGAGGAAATATATTATGAAGGCAACAGGAATTGTAAGAAGAATTGATGATCTTGGAAGAGTTGTTATCCCTAAAGAGATAAGAAAGACTCTTAAGGTAAAAGAAGGGATGCCGCTTGAAATTTATACGGATAAAGAGGGCGGAATCGTATTGCGAAAGTTTATGCCCTTTTCGGAGATGTCTGTTCTTTCAGAAGAATTTGCTCAATGTGTGGCACATCAGACAGATAAGATCGTGTTTATTACAGACAGGGAAAAGGTAATTGCTGCTGCCGGAGATGGCTTAAAAGGTATTGTTGGTAAGGAAATCAGCCATAGCTTAGAACGTATTTTAGATGACCGAGACGAATCGTTGCCATTAGCTGAACGAAGTCGCTTTATTCCAGTTGTAGAGGGCATGGATGGTGCAGATGAAGTGAAAAAAGTAGAACAGGTCCGTCAGATGATCCGCAGTAACGGACAGATTATCGGTTCTATTATTATACAGTCCAAAGACCCAAAGTATAAAGTTGGAGAGTTTGAGAAAAAGGTTGCGATGGTAGCTGCTGAGTTTTTGGGCAAACAAATTACGATTTAAATTATCTCAGTCAAGAAGACTCCCACCTCTTTTAGGTGGTGAGTGACTGCTCGACTTGAATGTCGATGAAAACAGTAAGTTAGTCATAGATAAAACTTAAAAAAGTCATTATGTAAAACTGCTTCGTATCACTGTTGGATGAATGCTTAGCCACATCCGTCATTGCTCTAAGGCGCAGTTATTACATAATGACTTTTTTATCTTTTTATAAATAACGGAAAAGTTCCTTTGCTTCGTCCTTCTTAGCGGTGTCTTTTACGTCAAGGATCTCGGCTTTTACGGTCTTGTTTCCAAATTGGATTTCAAGAACATCGCCATTCTTTACGTTAAGGCTTGCCTTGGCAGTCTTGCCATTCACAAGAACACGACCGGCATCGCAGGCTTCATTCGCTACGGTGCGGCGCTTGATCAAGCGTGAAACTTTTAAAAATTTATCCAGTCTCATAAATGTCCTCCCGGACGCTGACCTTTAATGCCTTCTATGAATGTGTCAGCAAACTAGAGATTAGTTGTTTACTTTCTCTTTTAAAGACTTCATAGCTTTGAACTTAGGAGCTTTGGAAGCTGGGATATGAATTGTCTCTTTTGTTCTAGGGTTGATTCCGTCACGAGCTGCTCTTTCAGTTACTTCGAAAGTACCGAATCCAGCTAACTGAATCTTCTCGCCTTTGCTGAGTTCATCACCAACAACATCAATGAATGCCTTTAAAGCCTGATCAGCATCTTTTTTTGTTAACTCTGTTCTCTCTGCAATTGCTGCTACTAATTCTGTTTTATTCATGATAAATTCCTCCTGATATTCTTACAATTGACTCGTTGAAATATCGCGCAAAAGCGCATGTACTTCAATAGTTATAACGGTTTTAGCGATGTTTGTCAAGGTGTTTCCTGTAATTTTTCCAGGGTTATATATTTTATTTGTAGTACATATAATAAAAGAAATAAAAATGAGGATAAAACTTATGGAAGAAAGAATTTTGAAGAGTCATAAGATTTCGATTTTTAACCGGAGCAGCGGAATTATAAGCGGAGTAAAAGAAGTGATTTCGTTTGACCCCAATGAAATTATTTTAGATACAGAACAGGGGATGCTTATGATTCAGGGAGAGGAACTACATGTAACAAAACTTACGGTGGAAAAAGGAGAAGTAGAAATAGAGGGACTTGTATACAGCATGGTTTATTCGGATGAAGGAGGAATGACAGGGGAAAAAGGGGGCTTGCTAAGGAGGTTATTCCATTAGATGGAAAACAGGAAAATAGCAGAGGAAATCATAAGACAACTGCAGCTTTTTTCTCTTAGCGGGGTATATGGTGTTCTTCTTGGAATCTGGTATGAATTCTTCCGTATATTGCGAAAAACTTTTGTACATAAAAATAGAATCGTCCATTTGGAAGACATCATTTTCTGCCTTACGGCGGCAATCGGACTGTTTATTTTATTTCAGGTATATAACCAGGGAATGATACGTTTTTATTGCCTTTTTGGAGTAGAAGGTGGTGTGCTTCTTTATTTTTTTGTATTGAGCAGATGGGTTGGAAAAGTTCTTTCTTATCTTGTTGGATTTTTTTGCAGGATTATAAAAATTGCAAGAGGGATTTTTGGTTTTCCCGGAAAAGTAATTGTGAAAAATACGGGTAAAACATTGAAAAATATGCGTAAAACTATTAAAATAATAAGAAACCATAAATAATAAAGGAAAAGCAGAGAAAATGAAAAAAATAAAAAAACGGAAAAAACAAAAGAATAGTAAACAGTTTAACAGACAATTTAAAAAGAAGTTTTTTACGAAGAAGTCTGCGATCATTATAATCTGCACAGTTGTTATTCTCGGAGCATTTGGTATAGGATATCAGAAGGTTGAGAAGAAAGCAGCCAAATATCAGAAAACGATAGATGAATTAAAAACGGATGTCAAGAATATAGAACAGACGAATAAAACACTTGAGAAGGAGAATAAGGGGATCGATACGGACGAGTTTAAAGAGCGGATTGCCAGAGAACGTCTTGGAATGATCAAAGAAGGTGAGATTTCTTTGCAGGAAGCAAAAGAAGGTGAAGAAGCCAGTACCGGTACTTCATCAGAAGATACCAGTGAAGAGAGTAGTAAAGAAAGCAGTGGGGAGAGCAGCAAAGAAGAGACACAGACAACAGAATCTGCAGATTCTGAAATGGATACTCCATAGAAAATATTTAAAATAATATTTAAAATAATTCATAAGAATTGCTTGACACATTTGCAAAAACATGGTATGATATTGCCTGTTGAGTGCGGCGGGATAGCTCAGTTGGCTAGAGCACGCGGTTCATACCCGCGGTGTCGCTGGTTCAAATCCAGTTCCCGCTACTACGATTAAGACCCGGATGGGTCTTTTTTTACTTTACAGGAAATTGCTTTCCTGTAAAGTAAAAAACGCTCCGCGAGAATGTGCCAAGGCACATTCTTTGTTTTTTAATAAAGCAGAATGCTGTTTTCGACATTATTATCTGGTGGGATTTATTATAATGTTTCCTAGGTTGTATGTGGAGGGGAGCATTATGCATAATAGAAATTATACCGAGCAGGATGCCATACAGCGCCTGCTCCTTTTTGAAGAAGGACTTTCTGGAATTATTGGTCTGATGAAAGAAGAAAAAAAGGATGTTTCGAAAGATGATATGGACTTTTTATGTCAGTCCCTTACACAGGATGTATGCAGAAAATGTCCCAAATATAGAGAATGTTATGGAGTAAAGCAAAAGGAGACGATCGGAGAGATCGCATCTATATTAGAACAGGCTTACCAGTGTTCCGGTGTAGATGGACGTATGGCTTCAGCAAAGTTTCGCAGAGCCTGTGTTTTTTTTCAGCCATTTATGGAGGAAATCTCCTGGCTGTACCGCCTCATTTATCAAAATATTTACTGGGAACAGCGATATGATGAGTTGAAGCAGGTGATGTGCAGGCAATTAGATGAGCAGCGTCTGTTTATAAAAGAATGCAGAGGCCATATGAAAAAGGGAGAAGAAATACAGGGGAGAAAGAAGATTGCTCTAAAGAATCTTTTTTTCAGGAATGGACTTCGCTTTATAAGAGGACGGGAATATGTGGATGGAAGTGGGCTGTTACAGCTTACGGTATTCGTATGCCCGATTTTGGGAACGAAGAAGAGTGTACTTGTAAAAGAATGTCTTGAGAAATATTATGAAAAGGCCTTTTATAAAGGGATGGAAGGAAGCTGGCTTCATCCGGGAGAAAATCGTCTTTCTTTTATAGAAGAAAATGGTTTCCATATTCTTTTTGGACAGAAGTGTTGTAATAAAAAGGGTGAGAATGTATGCGGAGATACGTTTTCGTTTACGAATTTTGGACGAAAGAGGGCAGTGATGCTTCTTTCAGATGGAATGGGAACAGGGAAAAAGGCATATGAGGATAGCCGGAGACTGATCGAGACATTAGAGGACTTGTTAGAGGCTGGTCTTTCCGAAGAATTTGCGCTGGAAATGATACAGGACGCCTTGCTTTTTCAGGACAGGAAAGCATTTTCTACCATTGATGCGGCTGTAATTTCGTTAAAAACAGGAATATTGAAACTTTTAAAAGCGGGAGGGATGGCTACATTTATCCGGCATCGAAATTCAGTAGAACGTATCGTGCCGGCGGCACTTCCCCCGGGCTGCCGAATCAACCAGCAGTTTGACTTGAAATATAAAAAGCTATATGATGGGGATATGGTCATCATGGTGTCAGATGGAATGTTGGAGTTTGAAAGTATGCCTGAAATTCCATTTCGCATGGAAAGCCTGATTGAAAAAATAAAGACAGATAACGCACAGGTCTTTGCAGATCAACTGATAGAGGCTGTTCCAGTGCTTGAGGATGGTTATGATGATGACCGCACAGTACTGGTCGCATCAATCTGGGAGAAAGGACACAGAAATGTGGAATAAACAATGGGAGCGCGTGGACCGCTTTTTGAAAAAATGGAAGCTGATAGAAAGAGGAGACCATATTTTGCTTGGTATTTCCGGTGGGGCAGATTCTGTCTGTCTGGCGAGATATTTCCTTGCAAAAAGGGAATCTCTGGCTCTAAATTTGTACGCAGTACATGTAAATCACATGCTTCGGGGCGATGAGGCAAAAAGAGATGAAGAGTTTGTCCGGGAATTTTGCCGGCAGTGGAACATTCCTCTGCATGTAGAATATCGTGACATAAAAAAAGAAAGTTGTGAGAAAAAGTGTTCAGAGGAAGAGGCAGGGAGACTTGCCCGATATGAGTGTTTTACAAACTATGCCAGGCAGCATCAGTGTAGTAAGATAGCAGTAGCCCATCACCAAAATGATGTGGCGGAAACGATTCTTTTCCGGATGATACGTGGGACAGGCGTGCAGGGAATGGCGGGGATTTTACCTGTAAACGGAGAGATTATTCGACCGTTTTTATGTCTGTCCAGAGAAGAAATCATAGATGTTTTAAAAGAATTAAAGCAGGATTATGTGGATGACAGTACAAATAAATGTGAGGAATATAGCCGGAATTACATCAGGCACCGCATTTTACCGGAAATGGAACATATCAATAAGAAAGCAACGGTACATGTCAGTGAACTTGGAATGCAGATGCAGGAATTATTGGCGTATATTGCACCCAAAATGGATGCATTATATAAGGAAAAGGTAGTTCACAGGGAAAATGGAGAATTGTT
Organism: Anaerobutyricum soehngenii; assembly: GCF_009697165.1. Lineage (NCBI taxonomy): Bacteria > Bacillati > Bacillota > Clostridia > Lachnospirales > Lachnospiraceae > Anaerobutyricum > Anaerobutyricum soehngenii. Next base: position 41,308 of record NZ_VULP01000024.1, read on the forward strand.
TCTGGAAGAACAGGTATTTTATGAGATGGATCTATTTGAACAAAAGGAAATCTTGCGGCGAATGCTTTTTGAAACATGTGGACATCAAAAAGATATTTCACTTGTACATATTGAGCAGCTTCTTACGCTCATGGGGAATCAGGAAGGAAAACAGCAGGATTGTCCTTATAATGTTCTCGCAAGAAAGACAGGAGAAGGATTGGTTCTGACAAAGAAATCGAAATCTGTGAAATCCGCAGAGCAACCCTTAGAAAATTCCTTAGAAAATCCGCTCGAAGCTTCCTTAGAAGTAGAATTTTCTATTTTACCATGGAATGGCGGTAAAGTTGCAAAAAGGGATTGTGTGAAATACTTCGATTATGATAAAATGAAATATAAACCCTGTTTAAGAACCAGAGAGAGCGGCGATTATTTTATTATGGATAAAGAAGGCCACCATAAATCTCTGGCACGTTATTTTATTGATGCGAAAGTTCCTTCTGCCGATAGAGAAAAGCAGGTTTTGCTGGCAGATGGATCCCATATCATGTGGATCTTGGGAGGACGGATCAGTGAGTTTTACAAGGTAAGCAGCGATACAAAGCGAGTGCTTAAAGTATCGGTGCAAAAAAGATAAGAAAGTAAAGAATTTTAAAATGGAGGACACAAAGATGGCAGATAAAATTAATGTTTTAATTCCAGAAGAGACAGTGGATGCGAAGATTAAACAAATCGGAGAACAGATCAGTAAAGATTATGCAGGTAAAGAAGTGCATTTGATTTGTATTTTAAAGGGCGGTGTATTTTTTGCATGCGAACTGGCAAAGAGAATCACTGTACCAGTTTCTCTTGACTTTATGCAGGTATCTAGTTATGGTAATGCAACAGAAAGTTCAGGAATCGTACGTATTAAGAAGGACCTTGATGATACGATGGAGAATAAAGAAGTAATTATCGTGGAGGATATCATTGATTCTGGAAGAACACTTCATTACCTTATTCCTGTATTAAAACAGAGAAATCCGGCAAGTATTCGTCTATGTGCTCTTTTAAATAAGCCGGACCGTCGTGAAGTAGAAGTTCAGATTGATTATCTTGGATTTGATATCCCAGATGAGTTCGTTGTAGGATACGGACTTGATTATGCGCAGAAATATAGAAATCTTCCATTTATCGGAGTTGTAGAGCCGGATGCAGCAGAAGATGCTCCGGAAGAAGCAGAGGGAGCAGAGAATGTTACCGGGGAAGAGAAAGGAGAAAACGTTGAATAAAAATATGAGAAATACCGCCATTTTACTGGTGGTATTCTTAGCGGTATATATGTTTGGCAATTATTTTGCCGAGAAGAACCTCATGTCAGGAGGCAGAAGCAGCTCGTATTCTTATGAGAGATTCGAGTCCGATATTGCAAAGAATAAAGTAAGATCAGTGGAGGTAGTGCAGAATGCACAGGTACCGACCGGTTCAGCAATTGTAAAGCTAAGTGACGGAGAGAAAAAGGTAGTGCATGTGACAGATGTGAATAAAGTCATTGAACTGGCACAGCAGTATAAAGTAACCTGCCATGTAGATGATGTAAAGTCATCTGATGCAGGCTGGCTTTCTATGATACTTCCCTGGATCGTTATCGGTGTGATTCTTATGTTTATGTTTGCTATGATGAGTCGTGCATCCGGAGGAGGTGGCGGTGGAAACAAGATGATGAATTTTGGAAAGAGCCGCGCAAAGATGCAGGATCCGGGAACACAGAATATCCGCTTTGATCAGGTTGCCGGATTACAGGAAGAAAAGGAAGAATTAAAAGAAATCGTAGATTTCTTAAAGAGTCCGCAAAAGTATATTGAAGTGGGAGCCAGAATTCCAAAAGGAGTTATCTTAGTAGGCCCTCCAGGAACCGGTAAAACATTACTTGCCAAAGCGGTTTCCGGCGAGGCAGGAGTACCATTTTTCAGTATTTCCGGTTCTGACTTTGTAGAAATGTTTGTCGGTGTCGGAGCTTCTAGAGTAAGAGATTTATTTGAAGATGCGAAGAAGAACGCACCATGTATTGTTTTTATTGATGAGATTGATGCAGTCGCAAGAAGAAGAGGAACTGGTCTTGGCGGTGGTCATGATGAAAGAGAGCAGACATTGAACCAGCTTCTCGTAGAGATGGATGGTTTTGGTGTGAATGAAGGAATCATCGTGATGGCAGCAACAAACCGCGTAGATATTCTTGACCCTGCTATTTTAAGACCGGGTCGTTTTGACCGTAAAGTAGCAGTTGGCAGACCAGATGTAAAAGGAAGAGAAGAAATCCTTAAAGTTCACGTGAAGGGCAAACCGCTTGCAGAAGATGTAGATTTACATCAGATTGCCCGCACAACACCGGGATTTTCTGGAGCAGACCTTGAGAACCTTATGAATGAAGCAGCGATTCATGCAGCAAGAAATAATGCACGCTTTATCCGTATGGAGGATATTAGAAAGTCTTTCATTAAAGTAGGAATCGGAACAGAGAAGAAGAGCCGCCTTGTACCGGAATTAGAGCGTAAGATCACAGCCTATCATGAGGCAGGTCATGCGATTCTTTTCCACCTTCTTCCAGACGTAGGACCTGTTTATACGGTATCGATCATCCCTACTGGTATGGGAGCCGCAGGCTATACGATGCCGGTACCGGAGAATGATAACGTATTTGAAACAAGAGGCCGTATGATCCAGGAAATCAAAGTAGGTATGGGTGGACGTATTGCCGAAGAATTAATTTTTGATGATGTAACTACAGGAGCTTCTCAGGATATCAAGCAGGTAACCGATACCGCACGAAGTATGATCACGAAGTTTGGTATGTCCGAAAAGCTGGGCTTTATCAACTATGAAGAGAATACAGACGAAGTATTTCTTGGACGTGATCTTGGACATTCCAGAAGCTTTAGCGAGGAAGTTGCAAGTATTATTGATAAAGAAGTAAAGAAGATTGTGGATGACTGTTATACAGATGCAAAGAGAATCCTCACAGAAAATATGGGCGTTCTTCATTCCTGTGCAAGTCTTCTTCTTGAAAAAGAACGTATAAGCAGAGAAGAATTTGAGGCATTGTTTAAAAATAACGAAGCAGACGAAGAGAATTTATAGTCTTTTCGACAAATTGACAAAAGGTGTCAGAATTCGAATGAATCTGCACAAAAATTTTTTTCAATTAAATAAAACTTTATGCACACTTTCGGGTGACCCAATGCTATTATAATACTCGTAACCCCCCCAATACATTATATAGTTTTGCTACACCCAATAAGTAACAAAAATACCTTCTCCAAAAAGATGACCGTTCGTTGGTCATCTTTTTTGTGTTTTTCTTTTCATAAAAAGTATTTTTACAAGTACAAAATTGGTGTTTTTCGTTGAATACTGTAGGAAGTTGTTATATATGAACAAAAGATTGAGTTTAATATTGGCAAATAGGGGTATTTCATTGCGAAAAATGCATAAAAAATATTTTGAAATTTCTTCATGTTTATGCACACTTTCGTGGTAGGAAATGCTATTATAATACTCGTAACCCCCCCCAATACATTATAAGTTTTGTTGCATTTAGTGTAACAAGAATACCTTCTCCAAAGAGAGCAGCGATCGTGGCTGCTCTCATTTTTGCATTTATGAAGAATTAATTATTCATTTATTGTATTATAATGATATATGACGGAATATCGAAAAGAGGCTTCGGTATTGTATTAGTTATTTGTATTTTTCCATTTGGTAAAACCAATCTTTTTCATGCTGTATCCATATTTTTTAAGTAAAATGTTATAATTGGAAAAAGCATCATTTATTCGGTAGATTCCTTTGCGAATGTCGTCTGGCCGCGGTTTGCCTTTATAAGGAACAGAAATTTCTTCATCACCATCATAAGGCTCATCTGGATCATTTCCATCATAACATTCCGTCAGGAAAAGTCCCTGTGACTTCCCATCATATAAAGTAGAGATCGTACCATTTACAGAATGAGTATATACAGGATCGACATACAGGTCTCTATAAGAGCTGGAAATCGTACCATTTTTCTTTTTCAGAAGATTCATGGTTAATTCTGTATGATAACTATCCCATGGAGAATCTAGAACGTAATCATAGCTAAAAAGGAGCTTTCCTTTTTCCGGGTAGGCAGTGATACGGACTTCAATAGAATCATCTGTGCCTTTAGGACGAAACTTTGTAGAAATCGTTCTCAGATCTTTTTCTTCTCCTGTACCTTTTTTACCTTTTTTTCGTATAAGGTCATATAGTCTTTTCGCATTAATTGTTATTGACCTCTTAAAATAGCGTAATAATGATTAGCTTGCGTGTCTCTGGATTGTTCTGTATACTGTCATTAGTTTACAGAAAGAAAAAAGTCTCAGAGCACCTTCCCTGGAAAGTCGTGTAC